>PBVL01000139.1 GCA_002728675.1 Gammaproteobacteria bacterium | reverse complement strand
GCGCTTGGCCTCGGTGCGCAGATGGTGCGCGCCTGGTCCGATCGCGCGCTGGGTGAAGTCACGGCTTCCGCCATCCGCAAGATCGAATCGGTACTGCCCCCGTCGCTGAAGGACGAGATTCGCGAGTCGCCGTTGCAGGTGCCGCGGTTCATGGCGTCCGAACAGTTGCGCGACAATCTGGAAGTCCTGCGGCGCTGCGTCGACGAGAAGCGTAAGGTGGTCGCCCGCTACGTGTCCCTGCAGCAGGCGGAAACGACGCGCACACTCCGGCCGCTGCTGCTGTATTTTTGGGGCAGAAAGTGGACGCTTGGTGCCTGGTGCGAACTGCGGGAAGACTTCCGTTCGTTCAGGGTCGACCTGCTTGGCGATATTTGCCCGGACCAGGAATGCTTCGATCCCACCCCTGGCCGTGATGCGTCGGCGTACATGGCACAGCCGGCCCGGCGCTTCGGCGGCCACTGATGGACCCGGGCCCGCAGACCCAACGACCCAATCGAACTCAGGAATCACACCAGGAACAACACCATGGCAGAGACCGTTACCGGCTGCATGCTGATCATCGGCAACGAAATCCTCTCCGGACGCACGCAGGACACCAACCTAAAACACCTCGCGATCGAGTTGAACGAACTTGGCGTGCGCATGACCGAGGCGCGGGTCATTCCGGACATCGAGGAGGTCATCGTTGCGGCGGTCAACGAGTGTCGCGCGAAGTTCGACTACGTCTTCACGACAGGCGGGATCGGGCCGACCCACGACGACATCACCGCGGACTGTATTGCCGCGGCGTTCGGCGTGCGTCTGATCATGGATCCGACGGCCGAGGCCATCATCCGGCGCCGTGAGGCGCCGCCCGACGTCATGGAGGCGCGGCTGCGAATGGCCCGTGTCCCGGAAGGGTCGACGTTGATCGACAACGGCACCGGCGGGCCTCCGGGGTTCCAGATGGAGAACGTGTTCGTCATGGCGGGTGTGCCAATGGTCATGCAGGCGATGGTGGCGTCGCTCGACGCGAAGCGGATCAGGGGCGGCAAACCGGTCCGCTCGCGCACGATCGGCGCGCACCTGGGGGAAGGTCAGATAGCCGCGCTCCTGCGCGGCGTCCAGGACAACCACCCCGACGTCGATGTCGGCAGCTATCCGTTTTACCGTGACACCGGCTACGGCACGAATCTCGTGGTGCGCGGCACGGATGAAGCAGAACTCGACGCCATCGTCGAAGAACTGCGCTCGATCATCGTCGACCTTGGTGGCAACCCGACCGACGGCGGTCTCTGAACCGGAGTAAACGCCATGCCGAGGATGGATGAAGCGACCCTTGCCAGGTTCCTCGATGAGCCCCACGTCGGCGTCATCGCGACACTGCGGGCGGACGGCCGGCCCTACACGGTGCCGGTGTGGTGGCTGCTGGATCCGGACGACGGAAAGTACTGGCTGACCGGCACGACCAATCGCGTCTGGTGCAAGCAACTGGAACGCGAGCCCAACTGTTCGCTCTGCATCGAAGCGCTCGCACCCGTCGCGGGCCATGTTGGAATCGATGGGCGCGCGACCGCACACCGGCTGCCCGGGTTCGATATCTGGCCTCTGTCCCGGCGCCTCGCCGAGAAGTACGTCGGGCGCGGCGATCCGGCGAATGCTCCGGCGGTCGACCGGTTCTTTGCCAACATGCAGACCGAGCCGCGGATGCTGTTCAGCGTGGTCCCGGACGTGGTGCGCGCGATCGACATGCGCGTCTACCGGGGCAAACGCGCCGACCGGGAGTTCCAGGAAGCGAACAGGGACTGAAGGGAGGCGTCAGCGCGCCCAACGCAGCGGACCGTGTGGTCGCGGTTGCGACCGTTGGGCAGTGGCGAGGCCCCGCCGGGGGCGGGGGTCCTGGTTGTAGTAGACGAGGAGTTGCTCGAATACGTCAGGGAACGCCGCGTGCAGGGTGTCCGGGCGTAGAAAGAACGCCTCCGACAAGACGGCAAAGAACTCTGCGGGTGCGCTGGCCGCGTAGGGGTCGAACGCCGCCCGGCCGGGCTGCCCGAGCGACGCCCTGAAGCGGTCGAAAGCGTTGATCCAGACTTCACTCCAGCGCGCGGGCGACATGCCGCGTGGCAGTATGGGGTAACCATCGCCCCACGTATTCGCGAAGTCGAGTTGGTGTGCAAACTCGTGCACGACCACGTTGCGGCCCGTTCCGGTGTCGCGTGCGCCCGGCCGCGCGTCGTCCCAAGAGATCAGCACGGGACCGAAGTCGGAGGTCTCGCCGTCGGCCGGGTATGCGGTGTGGTGCTCGACACCTGCGTCGTCAACCCACACCCGATGTGCGAGGAAGGCGCCGGGGTAGACGATAACGGACAACCAGCCGGGGAACGGGTCGAGCCCCACCTTCGGTCTCCCGAGAATCAAGACCGCTGCCTGCGCCAGGATCGTGACTCTGACCCGTGCATCCACCACGAAGTCGTGCGCGCCGCTGAAGCGTTTTGCGCCGTCCAGCAGGGCGGTCAGTTCGCGCAGTTCCGCGAGTTCGGCGGCCGACATGCCCGCCAGCAGGTCGAGGGAGGCGGTGAGCTCCGACCACAGTGCGTCGTCAATCGCATTCCTGCCCAGCACACGCTGGCGGCGCCACGCGTTGAACCGTCCGAGCAAGCCCGCCACGCGTCGAGTCCAGGTCAGCTTTGCGAAGCGGCGAAGACGGTGGTGAGCCGTTCGAGCGCGCCCAGCAGGTCGACGTCGGCATCGAGTACGCCGATGGCGGGATCTTCGTCCCACTTTTTCAGACGTCGCAGGGCGTTCCTGATCGTGAACTTATCCGGCTTCAGGCGGCCGTTCACTTCATCCCAGGTGATGGGCATCGAGACCGGGGCGCCCGCCCTGGGGCGTACGCAGTAGGTGCCCGCGATCAGCTTTCCGGAGCCATTCTGCAGATAGTCGATGTAGACCTTGCCGTCCCGTTTCGAAGGGTTCCGGGTGATCGTGCAGATGTCGGGGAGCCGGGTCACGATGACCCTGCCCAGCAGTTCGCCGAGGATGCGTGACTGCTCGAACGTAAACTGGTTGGCGAGCGGCAGCAGGATATGCAGCCCGGTACTGCCGCTCGTCTTGACGAAGTTCGGCAGTTCGATTTCTTCGCAGAGTTCGTGGATCGCGCGGGCGACGGCGAGCACGTCCCTGAACGGCGCCTCTTTCGGGTCGAGGTCCAGGACACACCAGTCGGGCTGCTCGATTGTGTGCGTTCTGCTGTGGTAGATGTGCAGCGGTATGGTGCCCATGTTGGCGAGATAGACGAGCGACTCCACGCAGTCGGCAACGAAGTAGCTGATCTCCCGCTCGGTCGTGTCGCTCCACATCTTTTCGACGCGAATCCAGTCGGGTGTGAAGCCGGGCGCGTCCTTCTGATAGAACGATTTCCCGTCGATCCCGTCGGGATAGCGGGTGAGCACGAGCGGGCGGTCCTCGAGCCATGGCAACAGCCAGGGCGCGACCGCCTCGTAATAGTCGATCAGATCGCCCTTCGTGTACCCTTCGTCCGGCCAGAACACTTTGTCACGGTTGGTTATGTGCACCGTGCGGTCGATGGGCTCTTCCTCCACCAACACCTCTTCCAGTTCCCGGTTGAACGTGTCGCGCACGCACTCTTCGGGCGGCTTGTCGTCGCGCCAGCGCAGGTAGACCGGATGCCGCAGTTGGCCTGCGGGGGTGATTTCCTTGTAGCGGACTTCGGCGACGAGTTCGGTGTCGAAGTAGCGCAGGTCCTTCATCGCGGGTGCGCCGGCGGGCGCTTCGATCTCGTCAGCCTCCGCGAACGCGCTACGGTACTGTTTGATCCGGGCTTCGGTCAGCCCGGAACCGACGCTGCCGCTGTAGACGAGTTCGCCGCCGATGTACTGGCCCACGATCAGCGATCGAATGTCGCCCCCGTCTGTTTGCCGATAGCCCATGACGACGAAGTCGTCCGTGTGGTCGACACGCATCTTGACCCAGTGATCGCTGCGTCCTTCGATGTACTTCGAGTTCGCCTTCTTGCCGACGATCCCCTCCAGCCCCATGTGGGCCGTGGCCGCGTGCATGGCCCGTCCGTCTTTCTCGAGATGGGACGAGTAGCGAATCATCCCGACCTGGGGCAGGGCCGCAACGAGCACGTCCTTCCGGGCCGTCAGCGGCATGCCGCGCAGATCGTGGCCCATGAAGCCGATGCAGTCGAAGGCGTACAGCAAGGCGGGGTGTTCCCTCATCGCGCGCTCGATCGCAGACGGTTTGTTCAACCGACCCCGCTGCTACATGCGCGCAAAGCTCGGCATTCCGAACAGGTCGTGCACGACCGCTTCGCCATCGATGATGATGGACTCGTAGGGCAGTCGGGCGACCGCCTGGGTGATCTCGGGGAACGTCGCCGAGAGGTCGTTGCCGTTGCGTGAGTGCAGGGTCACGTCGTCACCGTTTTTCTCGCACAGCAGCCGGTAGCCGTCGTACTTGATCTCGAAGATCCAGCCTTTGCGATCGAACGGGTCGCCGGACCTGGCGAGCATCGGTTTTGGCTGCTCGATCCGGGCGAGCGGCACCCTGGCTTTCCCGAGACGTTTCAGGATGTCCTGCGCGGGGTTGTAGCCCGCTTCGAGGTCGTCGATCGACAGCCCCGAGAACACCGAGTTCATGGGGTAGTCGTCAGTGCCCGCTTCGCTCGCCTGGTCGTCATATTCCTTGATGAAGAGCCAGTCTTTCTCGCCGCTCTTCATGCGTACGAGCGTCCACGTGCCGTGCAGCTTCTGGCCGTCCAGTTCGAACAGCAGTTTGCCGTCGCGCAGCCCCTCGATGGGGTCACCCGTGGGGTGCCAGATGCCGCGGTCCCACACGATGGACCAGCCGGCCCCGTAATTGCCGTCGGGGATCTTGCCTTCGAAATCCCCGTACTCGAGCGGGTGATCCTCGACGAGCGCCGCGAAGCGCTTGTCGGCGACGTTTGGCGACGGGCCTTTCGGGACCGCCCAGGACCGCAGCACACCCTCCATTTCAAGGCGAAGATCGAAATGCGTGTTGCGTGCAGCGTGATGATGAATGACGAAGCGCAGGGGGCCGCCGGACGCCGCCGGCAAGGCACCGCCAAAGGGCTCGGTGGTGCCGTCAGTGCGCCGTTTCGCCCGATAGGACGAGAGCAGTTCCCGCTTTTCGGCTTTGTCCGCCATGTCGCGCCACGCCAAGTCTCGATCAAGCATACATCAGGCCACGCAGGCGGCGTGTCGCGACCGATTGCGATGGCGCGGCCAACCGTCAGACTGATCGAAGAACTGGCGGGAGGGTCCCGATGGACGTCGCTCGCGGCGCATTGCGGAGGTTTGGACACCTGATGATCGGCATGGTCGCGGTGGGTTTGGCAGGCTGCGCCGCGGGACCCTATGACCCGTCCGCGCGCCCCGATCTGCGCGCGCAAGTGCTCGGGACGGAGACGCCGGTCGTTGATGTTGACGTGCTCATGCTGACCCCCGCGATGCAGACCATGCTGGATACCCGGGTGCGTCCAATCGAGTCGCCCAGGGAACGTCTCGACGCGATACAGAAGATGATGTTCGGCGAGGGTGCGCTCGCGATCCGCTATGTCGCGGCCGCGACGCTGACCGCGGCTGAGACCTTTGAGTCCCGGGTCGGGAACTGCCTGTCGCAGACGAACCTCTTTGTCGCGTCCGCGCGTTACGTGGGCCTCGATGCCGTGTACGAGGTTGCGCAGGTACGCCCGACCTGGGATCACGCCGGGCAGGCCATCCTGCGGTACGAGCACATTGTCGCGAGCGGAATCCTGCGGGGCAGCGGCGCATACGTGTTCGATTATCTGCACCAGTACGCGCCGGGGCGGTCGTACATGTAGGCCATGACGGACAACATGGCCCTTGCCCGCTACTACAACAACGTGGCGGTCGGGGATCTGCTGGAGGGTGAACTCGAGGCCGCGCGCGAACAGCTTCGGGTGGCACTGCATCTCGATGCGGACTACTCGGATGCATGGAGCAACATGGGGACGGTACAGCGTCGTCTGGCGCGCCCGGACCTTGCGAGTACAGCTACCTAGGTACTCGAGGTCGAGCCCCGAAACTACACCGCCATGAGCAATCTCGCACTTGTGCTCGAAGCGCGCGGTTCCAAAGGCCCCTTCGCGCGCGCAGTCGGGTACTACCGCCAGAGGAATCCCTACCATCAATATCAGCCTTGCTGAGAAGTACTTTGCCGAGGACAACCTCCCCGCAGCACTCAGGCACCTCCGCAAGGCGATTCGTCTGAAGGTCGACGAGGCGGCCTTTCATGCTGCCACGGCGGTCGTGCTCGCGAAGATGGGGCGTGCGTCCGGCGCGGCCCGGAGTTGGGAGGTCGCCTTGCGGCTCGATGAAGCCACCGGAGTGCGACCACAGGGAGCGCCCGGCTTCATCGGGTCTGCGCGCTTTCGTGAGACGTGGGGCGAGTACGTGGGAACTGAGGGGTAGTGCGTCGGCAGGCCGAACCCCGCGCGTCGAAGGACGCCGTCCTCTCGCTCGCGCGCGAGGTGCGTGCCCCGGCTCTTCGACACGTCCGGGTTTTCTGACCGGCCGCGCGACCGACCTGGCTCGACACGCGCTGGCGCTGTGTGCGTCGGGCACGGAATGGTACAGTCCCGGCCTCTCGTGCACGGGAGTCACGACTATGGGTATCAGGCTGGACAAGCCATGGCGGCCGGTCGCCGAAGCGCCCGCACTACCGGGCCAGTTGGGTGTGTTCGAGTTGGCAAATGCCGCGGGCACGGTGATCTACATCGGTGCTGCGGGCGGTCGGACGCTGTTCGGTTTGCGCAGCGAGGTGATCGCCCGTTCTGAAGAGTTCGGCGCAACGTCGTTTCGATGCGAAGTCACCACCGCGTATCACACGCGCCGACAGGAACTGTTGATGGTGCACCGGGCGGACTTCGACAGATTGCCCGAGTTCAACGTGGACGATCTGCGCGGCCGGCTGAGCCCTGCCTGACGCGGACGCACAGAGGAGAGGAGTTCCCCATGGATCTGCAGCTCACCGAAGAGCAGAAACTGATCACCGAGATGGTGCGCCGCTTCGTGCGCGAGGAGATTCTGCCGCTCGAGCAGAACCTCGACCCGGATGCAAGCGAGCTGGATCCGGCCGACCAGGAACGGCTTGTTGGCCTGACCAAAGAGATGGGCCTCTACGGCCTCGACATTCCGGTCGAGTTTGGCGGCCCTGACATCGACGTCGTCACGCGGACGTTGCTCGCCATGGAGATGTCCCAACATCGTGCCGGGTTGTACGCCCCCTGTTACGGGACCTTCGGCGGTGCCGGTCTGGCGCAGTTGTTCGAGGCGAGCGATCAGCAGAAGGAGCGGTATCTCTACCCGACGCTTCGCGGTGAGAAGAAGGGGTTCTTCGGGCTGACCGAGCCGTCAGGCGGTTCGGACCCGGCGCGGGCTATTCAGACCCGGGCCGTTCAGGATGGCGATGACTGGGTAATCAACGGGGGCAAGATTTTCATCTCCGGCGCGGATCGGGCCGATTTCGGCCTTGTCTTTGCGCGGACCTCGCCTGACAAGGGCCGCGGTGGCGTGACCTGCTTCATCGTCGAGACAAGCTGGCCCGGTTTCCACGTACGGCGGGTTGTTCACACACTGCGCTCGTCCCACTACGCGACCGAACTACAGTTCGAAGACCTGCGCGTGCCGGCAAGCAACATCCTTGGTCAGTTGAACAAGGGATTCGCGATCGCGAACGACCGACTCTCCCGGCAGCGTATCCCGTATGCCGCGGGTTGCATCGGCGTCGCGATCAAGGCACATGAGCTTGCCCTCGAGTACTCGAAAATCCGCGAGACCTTTGGTGCGCCCCTGTCTTCCCGTCAGGCAATTCAGTGGATGCTGGTCGACAACGAAATCGACATCCGTCAGTCGCGGTGGATCACGCTCGAAGCGGCGGACCTCGCCCGTCGGGGGGAGCCGTTCCGCAAGGAGGCGGCGATGGCGAAGCTCGTCGCAACCGAGGCGTCGAGCCGCGTGGTGGATCGCTCCATGCAGATTCATGGTGGCTACGGCGTGACCAAAGACTTTCCCTTCGAGCGCTGGTATCGCGAGATGCGCATCCGCCGGGTTGGTGAAGGACCCAACGAGGTGCAGCGACACATCATCGCCCGTGATCTCCTGGGCGCATCACTGCGGTGACGGACTCAGCCACACCGGCAGTCGAGGCTGCTACGCCAGCCGAGCCTGCGCGGGAACAGACGCGCTCCCGCCCCGGAGGCTGGAGCATGTTCCTCATCGTTGCGCTCGGGTTGCATCTGCCGCTCTTTGTATACCCGCTCCTGCGTCTGGCGGACTGGCTCGACGCGCCGTGGTGGGCGACCGTCATCGCCGCCATTCCGGTTGTGGGCGGCCAGACCATCAGCCGGGCCTTCCTGCGCCATCGGCGTGACGGCCCCGCGAGGGTGGCGCGGCTCGCGGTCGACTCGCTGCTCGGGGTCAGTTCGGTTGTCCTGCTGCTGATGCTGTGCGCGGAACTGGCCGTGGCGTTCGCGGGGGTCGCGCCGGCCGCGGCCGCGCAATGGGTGCTTGGCATTGCGGTCGCGGTGGGGATGATCGGTACGCTCGTCGCGCTGAATCCGAGCGTTGTTCGGGTCGCGCTGCGCTCGCCGAAGCTCGCCGCGCCGATCCGCTTCGTGCAGATCTCGGACGTTCACATCGGTTCACGCAGCAGCGCATTCCTTGCCCGGGTCATTGCCTGTGTCAATGAGTTGCACCCCGATTTCCTGTGCATCACCGGCGATTTCATCGATGCGCGCGCCGTCACGGTTGATGAGCTCCGGCCCCTCAGAAGTGTGAACTGCCCGATCTACTTCTCGATCGGGAATCACGAGCGTTACGAAGATCTCGATGACATCCTTGAGCGCCTCGAAAGCCTTGGGGTCCACGTCCTGCGTTCCGAGACGATGCGGGACGGGCCGCTGCAGATCATCGGGATCGACGACAAGGACGACGCGCTGCAGGTCCGGCACGAACTGCAGCGGGTGATGGTCCATCCGGAGGCGTTTGTCGTCCTGATGTATCACCGTCCGCGGGGACTCGAAGATGCGAGTGCGGCGGGGGTTGATCTGATGTTGAGTGGCCATACCCACAACGGTCAGATCATTCCGTTCAACCTGATCGTGGGGCGCGTCTTCGAGCACGTCAAAGGGCTCGTCCGGCACGGCCGGGCACATCTCTACGTGAATCAGGGGACCGGGACCTGGGGACCTGTGATGCGGCTTGGAACGCGCAGCGAGATCACGTTGTTCGAGATCTCGCCCGGCGAGAATTACTGAGGCCTGACGATCTTGCCTTCGAGCATGTCGGCAACGAGGCGCTTCCAGCGAGCGGTATCGCTGTCATCAGACTCGAACAGAAGAAAGCCGATGCGGAAGCCCTCGCCGTCGGGGTCAGGGCGTTTCCACTTGACCTCTCCAACCAGGAAGATGGGATCGTTCTGCTGCATGTCGATGCAGAGACGGAAGATGCTGCCGGAGGTGATTTCTTCGTCCAGCACCACCTGCAAACCGTTGGCGGAGAGGTCCAGCGAATTGCACATGATCACGCTGCCGGGTGTCGAGACGTCGGACGCAAGCACTTCTATGAAGATCGTCTCCTGAAGGGAGAGACGCGTCTCGACCCGGTGCTCGTTACGATCCTGTGAGGTCGTCACAGCTCCTGTTCCTGTCGATGCGCAGACCCGTTACCACCCTGGCGAGCGTGTCTTCGAATTCCACACCGGCATCTACAATCGAACAGTCTCCGGCCACCAGGAGCTGGACGAGTTGCTCAGACACGTACTCACCCACCTTGCTGCCGCTACGGCTCACGAAGATCAGTTTGTCGGCTGAGGATATCCGGACCGCGAGTTTGCCCTCCGTGGGCTTGCCGTCAGGGCCAAGCAGCATGAGCCAGGCGCCAATCGCCAGTCGTGCAACCTGCTCGCGGATTTCCACTACCAATGCCGCATTCTCCGTTCTTTCCGCGACAAGGCGCGCCTTCTCCAACTGGAGTTGGCGAATGTCCTCCTGCCGCCTGGCTTCGGACTCTGCTTCACTGATGGCGAGTGC
>PBVL01000167.1 GCA_002728675.1 Gammaproteobacteria bacterium | reverse complement strand
GGCTATCCCCGTGCCATGACCGTCAGATCCCGCGAACCTGGCTTCTATCACTACATCAGTCGCTGCGTTCGTAGCGCCTGGTTGTGCGGAGAGGATCCGGTGTCAGGCCGCAACTTCAATCATCGGCGCGACTGGATCGAACGTCGACTCGTCGATCTCGCCCAGAGCTTCGCGGTGGGACTCTATGCGTGGGCCGTCATGAACAATCACACGCACGTCGTGCTGCGCGTCGATCCGCGTCTCCCCCATTGCTGGGACGACGAGGAAGTCGCCGCCCGCTGGAGTCGTCTGAGACACACGCTCGACGGTCCTGCCGATCCGGAAGTCGCGACGGCGCGCAAACAGATTCTCCTCAAACAACCGGAACGCCTGGCAGAGATTCGCGATCGGCTCGGTTCCCCGAGCTGGTTCATGCACTTTCTGAACGAATCCATCGCCCGAACGGCAAATGCCGAGGATCAGCGTACCGGGCGGTTCTGGGAAGGGCGGTTCAGGTGCCAGGCGCTATTGGATGATGCCGCCGTTTTGGCGTGCATGGCCTACGTAGACCTGAACCCGATTCGAGCGGGCTTGTGCGACCGCCTGATCAATAGCGACTTCACCACTATCCAGCGGCGACTACGATCTCTCGAGTCGGGCCCAAACAGGGGACGCGGACGACTCCAACCTGTCACGGGCTTTGGCGAATCCGAAGATGCACCGGAAATCTCGCTCGCGGACTACGTCGATCTTGTCGAGTGGACAGGACGAATCGCTCGTCCGGACAAGTTCGGCATGATCGTCGACGAGCAGCCTCCCGTCACCACAATTCGCGGCTCGCCCGGTTGGTGGGCCCGCTGCTCACTCACAATCGAAGCCGCGTTCGGATGCGCCGTTGGCCGTCCTGCCCGCCTAAAGGCCCATGCCGAAGCAACCGGGCGTCGCTCAATGCGCGGAATGTCGGCATAGGCTGAACCAACTCGTCTCGAGCTCGTCGATACCGTCCGAACCCGACTCCCCCTCCGGAGCAGAACATCGGTCCCATGTACTCGACGTTGTACTAGCCACGACTTAGATTATCCGAAATTGAGAGGGGCAATCTCCTTGGCTGCGCGCCCTCGCCCATGTGGGTGTCCAAGCCGAGGCCTGGTCCACGCCTGCTCGTGGCCCCCGTTCGCGTGGGTGTCCAGCTCGTGCGTGCCTCCAGCTCGCGCATTGCCCCCCACACTCCCAGTGACGCCACCTGCAGCACGCGATGAAGTTCACAACTGAACTGACCGTCCCTCGAGCGACTCGATGATCTCGTTAGGCTCGGCTATTTGCCTCGTACCGCAAAGGTGGCCATTGCGTTACCTGATGTCACTGTGACGTACTGAGTGCCGTCCACCATGAAGGTGACCGGAGCCATCACGATCTGACCGCCCAGGTTGACCTTGAACAGCTCCTTGCCGTTTCTCGCGTCGAGCGCATAGAAGTAGCCCTCGCGGCCGCCGGTAAAGAGCAGATCGCTGGCGGTGGTCAGCATGCCCGCATCGCTGACGTCGAACTGATCGAACGTCCATTTGGCATCGCCGGTCTCGGGATCGATCGCCTTGAGTGAGCCGTAGCCGACCACGTCGGTCCAGTCGTTGATGGGGGTGTAGCGGCCGATGCCGATCGTGGGGGCGCCGTGCACCGGCGTCTGCACGGTGAACCCACCCCCGAGAAATGCGCTGCCTTCCTCGTACTCCTGCTCGAGCGGGGCGTAGATGGTCGCGTAATCTTCCCAGGCGCTGAAATAGAACAGGCCGGTGCGCGGGCTGTACGAGGGTGGGTACCAGTTGGTGCCGCCCTGGTTCCCGGGGTACGTCGCCGCACCTTCCGGCTGTGGTGTGGGGATCGGCCTGCCGTTGTCATCGAGTCCCGAAGCCCAGTTCACCTTCACGAAAGGTTTGCCGAGCAGGAACTTGCCGTTGGTCCGATCGAGCACGTAGAAGTAGCCGTTGCGGTTTGCCCACAGCATCAGCTTGCGCTGCTCTCCCCGCCATTCACGATCGACGAGCACCGGTACCTGGACCGAGTCGTAGTCGTACGCGTCGTTGGGCGTGAACTGAAAGTGCCACTTCAGCTCGCCGGTATCGACATCGAGCGCTACGACAGAATCGGAATACAGATTGTCGCCGGGCCGCTGCTCGGCGTTCCAGTCCGGGCCGGGATTACCGATACCCCAGAAGGTCAGATTCTGTTCCGCGTCGTAGCTGCCCGTCACCCACACCGACGCGCCGCCGTACTTCCAGTCGTCGCCCTCCCAGGTGTCGTGGCCCGGCTCACCCGGGCCCGGGATGGTGTAGAACCTCCAGGCTTCCTCACCCGTCTCGGCGTCGTAGGCGACGATGTAGCCGCGAATGCCATACTCGCCGCCGCCGGTCCCGACGATGACCTTGTCCTTGATGGCGAGCGGCGCCATCGTCACCGAGTAGGCGAGCTTCACGTCACCGACGGTTTGCTGCCAAACGGGCTGGCCGGTCACCTTGTCGAGCGCCACCAGCTTGCCATCCAGGGTGCCCATGAACAGCTTGTCGCCGAGCAGGGCGACGCCTCGGTTATTTGCGCCACAGCACACCTGATAGGCGGGGTCGGGCGTGTGTTCGTACACCCAGTACACACGACCGGTCCTGGCGTCCATGGCAATGACATCATTGGGCCGCTGGGTGATGTACATGATGCCGTCGTCGATGATCGGGTTGCTCTGCCAGGCACCGAACACCTTGTTCTGCAGCATCCACTTCAGTTCGAGGTGCTTCACGTTGCGGCGCGTGATCTGCTTCAGTTCCGAGTACCGCTGGCTCTTGTACGTGCCGTTGTAGGTCAGCCAGTTCTGCGGCTCGGCATCGGCGTTCTTGATCCGGTCATATTCCGCGGCCTGGGCGCAGACGGTGAACGTCAGCGCGAGAATTGTCGTCGCGATTCTCATTGTGCGTTCCCCCGCAGTGACAGGAGGAAGCCGAGCAGGTCGGCTACATCGTCCTCCGGCAGTGTCGTCGGTGTATGCGTCGGTGTGGTACTGACTTCAAAACGTCTCAGCGACGCCTTCTCGAACGTCAGCAGCCGTTCGTTCCCGTCGATGATCTGCACCGTGTAGGTATCCTCATTCAGGCGCCGGCCGCGTATCACCTCGCCGCCCGCTGTCTCGATTTCGATTGGGCGGTTGATCGGCATGAGCGATGACGCGGGCCGCGTCAGGGTGCGCTGCAACATCGCCGGCGTGCGCTTGAACGCAATGTCGGACAGGTCCGGTGCCGAGCGCGGCCCAATCCCCTGTACCCGATGACAGGACGAGCACTCGCCCTTGCCGTTGAACACTTGCTTGCCGCGCTGCATGTTGCCGATGATGACCGCCTCGCCGTCCGGATCGAACCCGGTGCGGATGAACGCGACGATGCCTTCCATTTCCTCCTCGGTGAGGTTGAATGCCGGCATCCGGCCGTCGCCGGCACCGCGGTGGATGATCTCGATGAGGTCTTTGTCGGTCACCACGCTCTTGAACTTGCCGCGTGCCAGGTTGATGTCCTCAACCCAGCCACCGTCCGGTCCATGGCACAGCGCGCAGCGCTGCAGGTACACGCGGCTGCCGGTCGCGATCGTCGCGCTTGTGTAGGTGTGATCGGCCATGTTCTGCGCATGCAGCGCGGGCGTGAACAATATGATCGCTAGTGCGAGCAAGCATCTCGACGTCACGGACTTCCCCTCCCTGAACTGATGGCGGAGCATGCCCTGTCAGCGCGGCGATTGCCAACGACCGGACCTGGGCTCACGCAGGCGTCAGCCCACCAGACCCAGACACCGTGCGCCTCGAGCCAAGCTATCTCAGGCAAGACCAACCCGGCGTCTTCGTGCGCGTAGCTGACGAAGACATAGGGCTCGTCACCCGTGTGGGCGGGACCGGGGCGTTCGGGCACGGGTCAGGAAGCGAGCCTGGGCAGCGGGCTTGTCTGCTCGAGGTACGGAAACGTGTCGTTGAAGCCGCACAGCTCCGCCATCATCTCCGGGTTGTCACAGTCTTCCCAGGGCCCGTTCCGCATCGTGACCGGCAGGTTTTCCTGCGGCAGGACAGCGTGATGCCGGTAATAAGCGACCGCACACAGCCGTAGCCCTTCAGTCTCCTTGGGAAACGCTCCGTGCCACGTCGAACCTGGGAAAATGATCACCGACCCGCGGGGACACTCGGCAGGCACCGCGGCTTTCGCAGCAGCAGGCTGTACCGGATGAGCGCCCGATTTGTGCGAGCCCGGCACCCAGGCAAGCGCACCCCCGTCTTTCGTGTAGTCGGTCAGACACCAGGTTGCGTTCGCAGTCAGCGCCGTGGGTCCCCAGGGCAGCGGATTGGCGCCCTGGTCGCCGTGCAGCCCGAGCGTCGGGCCGTAGCCGAACTCGCCTGCCCATTTGATGAACGAGTTGGTGCTGGAAAGGCGGCGGGCTTTCTTGTCCGGCGCGCCCGGCATGCGCCCCATGAGGTGATCGATGAGCGCGTCGACGACGGGATTCACGCAGAGATCACGCAACGAACGGTCGAGTTGCATGATCTGTTGCAGCAACGCCTGACTCTGTTTCCCCTGATTACCCTCTTGCAGGAAACCGGACGACGACCAGTCGAGTTCACCCTGCGGTCCGCCCCCGACCGTGATCGGGCAGCCGGTCAATTCCTCGAAGCGGTCGAGCAGGACCTTGGTGCACCGGTCGAGAAACTCGTCGGTGACGCCGGTGACTTCAGGCGGCACGATGGTCAGGCCATCGGTTTCCAGTTGGAGAACGTAGGGTTCGAGCCCCAACTCTACGATCTCCTTGCTGAGTCTCGTCGCCTGCATGTTCATGACCGCACTACCCACAGAGTCTTTCGCCAGAGCTTAAACCGCTGCGCGAGGGCTTGCCAGAAAGGTCCCGCCACGCGTCGACTCACTCCCCGGTTCCCCAATGACCGTCGTCAACTGGCCTAAACTGGACGCCCGCAGCAGGCAGCCGTCCACTGAACCAGCACACCCGCCATCCACTCGCCACCTATTGGGCGTTCTATTGGCCCCTCGCACTCACGGGCGGGGCCATGGTCCTTGCTGGTCAGTTCCAGAACGGGGTGCTCGCGCGCTACCCGGAAGCGTTGCGGAAATCGCCACGTTCGCCATCGCGAGCGGCACGTTCTGGATGTTCCATGCGTGCATCAATTTCGTCTCGCAGATGTCGAACGTCTACGGGCGCTCGACCGAAGGGCGGCGACGCTGCCTGCGCTTCGTCGTCGCTGCTTCCGTCGTCATCACGTTGCCGTTGCTCGTCATCGCATTCGCGCCAATCGGCGCGCGGCTGCTGTCCACGGTCTATGGCGTCGGCCCGGACGTCGCGCAGCACGTCACCACCTACCTCAAGCTGCTGGCACCGCTCACGATCATCGACGCCTTTCGGCAGTACTGCGTCGGCCTCATCGTGCAGGCGCGGCTGACGGGTTGGGTCACCGTGCTCAACCTGATTCACCTGACGACGTTCATCGGTGCACTGTTGCTGGGCTTTTCCGAGGGGTTCGCACCCGTGTACGTCCTGACCGGCGCACAGGCCCTGGGTGCCGTCGTCCATCTCGGGTTGCTGATCTGGGTCGTCCGGGCGCGCTACCGGCCACCCACGCGTGAGGAACACGCCAACGTCTCGCGCCGCGAACTGATCGGGTTCTTCATGCCTGTCGCGACAACCGGCGTGATGTTCGCGATCAGCCGCCCGGTGCTGTACGCCCTCGTCGCGCGCACACCGGACGCCATCGTCAGCATCGCGGCCCTGCGCGTCGGCTTCGATGTCGCGACGTTGTTCCAGGTGACCGCAAACCAGTTCCGCCACTTCTTCGTCACGTTCGGCGACGATGCCCTTGCCGAAAAGCGGCGCTTCATGGTGCTCATCGGGCTTGGCATCACCACGTGCATGCTGCTCATCGCCGCGACACCGGTCAGCCGGTTACTCCTCGCAGATCTCATCGGGATCGAGGGTGAGGTGCTTCGCCAGGCGCGCGAGGTCCTGCTCCTGATGTGTCTGCTGCCCGGACTCATCCTCTGGCGCAACTACTATCACGGCCTGCTGATGGTCGCCCGCGCCACGGCGGGCATGGCCTGGGGCGGAATAACACGGGTCGCTGGCATCTACGTCATGGCACAGGCCTGTTTCGTGCTGGGCTTGCTCGACCACTTCACCAGCACGGTCGTACTGCTGCTTGGCTTCGTCCTGGAGGCTGCGGTCGTTACCGTCATCTGGCGCAGGCGCCGCCAGCGATGACGCTGTCCGAACTCGACCCCGTTTTCTGGCATGCTCGGGGCACCTTCTCTCTTCTGGAACGCTCATGACCGATCTCTCAGGACGCACGGCACTCGTCACCGGCGGCGGCACGGGAATTGGCGAAGCCGTTGCCGTTGATCTCGCCAAAGCGGGCGTCGCGGTAACAGTCTGCGGCCGCCGACTCGAACCCCTCGAAGACACCGTGAAGCAAATCGAGGCTGTCGGCGGTTCCGGCCGTGCAATCGCGGCCGACATGACCAATCCGGACGACATCGAAGCGCTCGCGGCCGACGTGCTGAAGGCAACGGGTGGTGTCGACATACTCATCAACAACGCGGGCTTTTCATCCAAGGTCCGCAGCGCGCGCTACATCGGCGCGGAAGAGTGGCGCGCCGTGATGGACGTCAACACGATGGGGCCCGCGATCCTGACCCGGGCGCTGCTCGAACCGATGATCGAGCGCGGTCGGGGCGACGTCGTGATGATCTCGTCGATGGCCGGGCTCCGACCGAGTGTCATGGCGGGCGTCGTGTACAGCTCCGCCAAAACCGCCGCGAAGGCGTACATGGAAGTCCTCCAGCAGGAGGTCAAACGCTATGGCATCCGCTGCTGCACGGTGTACCCCGGCGAGGTTGACACACCGATCCTCGACAACCGCGCCCTAGTTCCCGATGAGCAAGCGCGTGCGTTGATGATGCAGTCGGAAGACATCTCGGCGGCGGTCATGATGGCGCTCCAGCTTCCACATCGCGCAACGGTTACTGAGATCGCCGTGACGGCCACCGTCCCGCGGGACATGAGCGCTGACATCAAGGCGGCCCTCACCAAACAGACGCCCCAGGGGTGACCACGATGCCGGCTTTACTCAGATTCATTGCAGCCGCGCTGTTGATCGCCGCCGCCAACGCATCCGCCGAACCGAGGGTTGCCGATCTCAGCTGGATGACCGGGAGCTGGTCCGGTCCCGCCGGTCCGGGCGTCGAACTCGAAGAAAACTGGTCCGCACCACGCTCGGGCACGATGGCATCCATCGTGCGAATGGTCGGCGAGACGACTTCGATGATCGAGATCGTCTACATCGAAGAGCGCGAGAACACGCTCATGCTCTATCTGCAGCAGTGGGACCCCGGGTTTGCACCTCGCACCGCGGAACCGCAGGTCATGCGCCTCAAGTCCACCGGCGACC
Organism: Gammaproteobacteria bacterium; assembly: GCA_002728675.1. Taxonomy (GTDB): domain Bacteria; phylum Pseudomonadota; class Gammaproteobacteria; order Pseudomonadales; family Azotimanducaceae. Next base: position 1,643 of record PBVL01000167.1, on the reverse strand, counting down.
GATCCGTGAAGTTCGAGGCGGTTGGCGGTGGTGGCATGAAGGCGCTCGGCTACTCGCGGCCTACCGATGACAGCTTTGTCATCGACGTCACCCTGGCCAACGGCAATGCGGTACAGATTCCGCTGAAGCGCCTGCCCTGAACCGGAGCGGAGGCTCACCATGACCTACGAGATCAAACGATTTCCCCACGACGGCACCGTCGACGCGGACGGGCACGTCCTCGAGCCAGCAGACCTGTGGGAGCAGTACCTTCCCGACCGCTACAAGGACCGTGCTCTGCGCATCGGCGTCGATGACGACGGCTTCGAATACCTCGAGATTGGCGGCGTCCCGTCGAAACGCTCGAGGCGTGGCTCACTCGGCCTGCTCGGCGCAATGGGTGACGAAGACCAGCGACCGCGTCCCGACCGCCGCTACGCGACCAGCATGCCCTTTGGCGCCTGCAACATGGAGGAGCGTCTGTCGCTGCTCGATCAGGAGAACCTCGAGGCGAGTTTGCTGTACCCAACGCTCGGCTTGCTCTGGGAATGCGAGCTGACCGACCCGGAACTCAGCCTCGCCTACTGCACGGCATACAACCGCTGGATCGCTGACTTCTGCCGGGACTCCGGCGGGCGGCTGGTCCCGATCGCGCAACTCACACTGCTCGATCCGGAAGGCTCCGCGGCCGAACTCGAACGCGCTGTAAAGGACGGCTGCAAGGGCGCATGGGTGAATCCGTTCAGTCATCACCAGATCCTGCACGGTGATCCCCGCCACGACGTGCTCTACGCCAAGTGTGTCGAAATGGACGTCCCGATCGCGATCCACCCCACGTTCACCCCCTACGACAAGCCTGCCGCTGGCATCTTTGACTGGCCACGCGACAGCATGCTGTGGTGTTCGATGATGTGGCTGCGCTCGATTGTTCAGCAGGGCTTCATCTCGTTTATCGCCCTCGGCACGCTGGACCGCTTCCCGACGCTCAGGGTCGGCATCCTCGAAGCAGGGTCAGGTTGGGTCGGCGCGATGCTCGATCGCCTAGACGCCGTTGACGCCGCGATGCGTCGCCGCGCGGGACAGCCGAGCGCCACCGAGTACTTTCGGCGCCAGTGTTTCGTGTCGGGCGACCCTGATGAGACAGTCGCCCCGTATACGATCGACAAGGTCGGCAATGACTGCTTCATGTGGGCAACCGACTATCCGCATCCCGATCACCCACACACCTGGGTCGACGACCTGACCGCCTACGCGGACGCGTTGTCCCAGTCCACGCGGGCCAAAGTGCTCGGCGGCAACGTCAGACGCATCTATCGGGTCTGATCGCTCACGGGGGCGGGCCGCCCACCGCCACGACCGAAGAACGCATGTCGCTGACCACACCCCCGTGGTCAACGCACTGACAACTGCAAGGGCTGTTTCGTCGCAAACCAGACGACAACAGGGCTTGCGTTCGCGCCTACTTTCCTCCATTCAAGGCCTGACCCCATCCCGCCGATCAACTAGAATGCCTCCTCATGCTGACCGAGGCATTGCGGCACCTTTCTTCTAGGGCAGGTCCCCCGTGTCCTGCGCAGCCTCGTACCCTCCAGCATCTGCTGACAGAGTCCAGCCGGCCGAACGCCCGCCGCGGAGACATCGTCAGTGCCATCGAGTGACGTCTC
>PBVL01000166.1 GCA_002728675.1 Gammaproteobacteria bacterium | reverse complement strand
CCGATCCCTACGTGACGCAGGGCGTTTTCGAAACCGTCGTCGTCAAACCCTTCAAACAGGTCATGCCCTGAGGGAATTCCGGGTCACCTCCCCGTGCGCAAGCCTGCTGCCCAAGTCATCGCCCTCGCGCTGTGTGCCGCGCTCAGTCTGCCGGCGCTGGCGCAAGTCGTGTACATCCGCGACACGCTCTACGTACCGCTTCGCGGCGGGCAGAGCACGGATCACCGAATCCTCCATCGTGGCCTCAGGAGCGGCACACAACTCACGGTGCTCGATGAAAATCCGGAGACGAAATACAGCCTCGTCCGCACCCAAGACGGCCTGGAAGGCTGGTTGCCGACCCAGTACCTGACGCCGGAACCCGTCGCTCAGGACCAACTGGACGACGCGCGCGACCGGGCACGCGCGATGGAGTCTGAGCGCGATGCGGCCAACGCGCGCGTCCGGCAACTGGAGTTGGCGGGGACAGATCTGCAAACGCAGCTGGAGGCCGCACTCGCCGCGGAAGCGAGTGCGCGCAACGAACTGGACGACCTGACGCGACTCGCCGCTGGCGTGATCGAAGTGGACGAACAGAACCGGGCGCTCGCAACCAGCGTGACCGCACTCAACCAGGAAATCGATGCGCTGCACGATGCGAACGCCCGACTGAGCGACGGGACCCGCCAGGACTGGTTCCTGCGCGGTGGGGGTGTCGTCCTTGCCGGTCTGCTGGTCGGCTTCTGGCTCGCTCGCCGCATCTACAATCGAAGGAACACCGGGGGCTGGTCTTGACTACCAAACTGTCCGTCAACCTGAACAAGGTTGCCCTGATACGCAACTCGCGCGACACGACGATCCCGAGCGTCGTGGAGGCGGCGGAGGTCGCAATCGCCGCGGGTGCGGACGGCATCACCGTGCACCCGCGCCCGGATATGCGTCACATTCGTCCGGACGACGTCTACGACCTGGCCCAACTGCTGGCCCGGCCGGAGTACGCCCACATCGAGTTCAACATCGAGGGCAACCCGTATGCCGGCCCGGAAGGTGGCTACCCAGGGTTCATGGAACTGATCGAGCAGACCCGCGCGCACCAGGCAACCCTCGTACCCGATGATCCCAACCAACTGACCTCGGATCACGGCTGGGATCTGCGCGCGGAGTCGAACGCGTTGCGGGCCATCGTCACGCGGCTGCAGGGCTGGGGCAGCAGAGTCAGTCTGTTCATGGACCCTGACGCCGAACAGATCGGGCGCGCGGCGCGCCTCGGCGTCGAACGGATCGAACTCTACACGGGCCCTTACGCCGACACATACGGAACGGAAGCCGGCGATGCGGTATTCGAGGCCTTCGGTAAGGCGGCGCAGGCAGCCGCCGACGCGGGCCTCGTCCTGAACGCGGGTCACGACCTCAACCTCGACAACCTCGGCAAGTTTGCGACGGTGACGGCCCTCGCGGAAGTCTCGATTGGCCATGCCATCATCAGCGACGCGCTGTTTCGCGGGCTCGGACCGGTTGTCGCGGACTACAAGGCTCTGCTCACGTCCTGACCCCCGGGCGTCACTCTTGTATTGAATTGGGTATTATTCCGCCCGCCACCCGCAAAGCAGCTGCTTCACGCCATGTCACACCTTTCCCGACGCCTCACCGTCGCGCTCGCTGCAACCGTTGCAGCGTATGTTTGCCTGACTCTGGTCAGATCTGACGCTCTCGCTCTAGGCGACGCCGTACTGGGGGTCGCCGAAATAGTCATCCTCGCTCTAGCAACGTTCGCGGCCGCTGCCCTCGGCACCGGCACCGCTACCACGAACACTGACGGGGGCCACGCCAGACCCGTGAGTCCGGCCCAGAGTCACCCGGACGCGGAAGGCGGCACGCCGGATGCCGACCGCGAGGGCGGCACGGTGAAGTGGTTCAACGTGAAAAAAGGTTACGGCTTCATCGTCCGCGACCAGGGGGATGACGTGTTCGTCCACTACCGCAACATCGTCGGTCAGGGCCGGCGCTCGCTTGCGGAGGGCCAGCGCGTCACGTTCTGTGTGATCACGGGGGACAAGGGCCCGCAAGCCGATCAGGTTGAGCCAGCCTGAACCGATGCCGACCTACACGAGCCTGATCGAACCGACCGAGCTTGCAGCGCTGGACGCCGTCGATATCTTCGATTGCAGCTTTGTCCTGACCGACCCCAAGGAAGGCGCCCGCATCCACGCGCGGTCGCACATCCCGGGTTCGCGTCACGCGGATCTGGAACAGGACCTCTCGGGGCCCATCGTGCCGGGCGTCACCGGGCGTCATCCGCTGCCCGGCCGCGAGGCGTTCCTCGACCTCGTCTGCCGCTGGGGAATCGAACCCGGGCGTCAGGTCGTCGCATACGATCAGGGGCCGGGCGCTCATGCAGCGCGGCTCTGGTGGATGCTCCGCTGGTTGGGGCATGCCAACGTTGCCGTACTGAACGGCGGCTTTGCCGCATGGAATGAGGCCGGCATGCCCGTGACTTCAGATGTGACCGCGCCACCCGTACCAGGCAGATTCGAGCCGGCCGCGCCGCTGACACGCGATGCCGTTGCCGGAGACCTTCCGGCCCCCGCTTCGACGACCGTGCTCGACGCGCGGGAACACAGGCGCTTCATCGGCGCGGAAGAGCCCATCGATCCCGTCGCCGGTCACATTCCCGGCGCCCGGTGTGCAGCGTTTCCCGGCAATCTTGGCGCCGACGGCCGCTTCCTCGCGCCAGCGGCGCTTGCCGCCAGATTTCGCGACCTCGGTGTCGACGACGCCGGGAACACCATCTGCTATTGCGGCTCAGGTGTCACTGCCGCACACAACATCCTCGCGATGAAGCACGCGGGACTTCCCGAACCGGCTCTCTACGCGGGCTCCTGGAGCGAGTGGATCGTCGACCCCGACCGCCCTGTCGCGACCGGCGAGTAGCAGCGGTTCGCGGCATCGCCCCTTCACCTGCCACGGCGCCCCCCTATCTCGTACCAAGACCGGCAATCGAATGGCGAAACGGCCGCGCGTTCGACACCCGTCACGACGATTTCTACGCCTCGGAAGATCCACTCGGCGAGAAGCAGTTCGTGTCCATCGAAGGCTGCGGACTCCCGCAGCGCTTCGCACGCCTGTCACGACACCGCTTCGTCGTCGGTGAAACCGGATTCGGGTTTGGCACCAACTTCCTGCTGACCTGCGCGGCCTGGCGGGCCTCGGCAGGCGGCGCATCGCAGTTGCACTACGTCGCCTTCGAATCATCTCCACCCGATCCCGCGCAACTGCGCCGCTGGCACGCCGCCACCGGGCTCGATGCCGGCGAACTCATTGCCCGGTGGCCATCGCCCGTCCGGGGCGTTCACCGCAGGCACTTCCCGGGCAACATCCACCTGACCCTGGTGTTCGACTCACTGGAAAGCAGCATCGAACTCGTACCGCACGCGGATGCGTGGCTGCTGGACGGTTTCAGTCCCTCACGGAACCCGGAGGCCTGGTCCGCGGAATCCCTCGACACGATCTGCCAACGCCTCCGCCCGGGCGGGGTCGTCACCAGCTATTCGGCAGCCGCCGCGCTCCGCCATGGATTGAGCGAAGCCGGCCTCAGTGTCGAGCGACGTGACGGATTCGGTCGCAAACGACATATGACGCGGGCCCTTGCAGGCGGTGACTGGACGCCCCTGCCCGCGCCGTCTCGCACAATCGCGGTGATCGGAGGCGGGATCGCCGGCAGCGCGGTCGCGCGCAGCCTGAGTCGGCATGGCGCAGATCCTGTCGTCATCGATCCCGGCAACGCCCCCCCAACCCGCCCGCTTGCGGTCTTCCCATATTTGTCGGCGCAGCCCGAACCATTCAGTCGGTTCTCGCTTGCCGCCTTCGACTACGCGCGTGCGGCCTATGGATCGATGCTCCGCCGGACCGGGCTGTTCCGCATCGCGCGCGACCGCGACCGGCAACGATTCAGTCGCATTGCGCGCGCGTTCACGGTGGCCGGCACGGACATCGTGCGGCAGGCCACGTTCGACGAGCCTGCGCCTCACGCGGGACTCAGGTTCGCGCAAGCCGGGTGGGTCACCGAACCACCGGTGCGCGAGGCCATCACGCTGACCGACCGGGCCTCGCTGCAGGACGACGGCAGCCCACGCTGGCACCTCGACTCAGGCGCGCCGTTCCCGGACGTCGACGCGCACATCGTTGCGTCGGGTTCAGGCATCGCAGACATGCCGCTCGGACTGAGCGACGCGGTCAACATTCTGCCCGGGGCGACTGCGCCCGTCCGCCTCGATCCGGACCCGCACCTCAGGACGATCGTCAGCGGGTCTTTCACGCTCATCCCTACCGGATCAGGCATCTACTGGCTGGGCGCAACCTGGCCAACCGCACCGAATCCGGTGCTCGAGGCAGACCTCGATACGCGAGTGCGCCTGGCCTTCGGATGCAGCGTCAGGCGGGATGCTCCGGAGCACGGATACCGGTGCACGACACGTGACCGGGTGCCGCTGGTTGGCAGGCATGCGCCCCTGCCCGGCACAAGCCTGTGCACGGCGTTCGGCGCGCGCGGCGCAACACACGCACCCCTGGCCGCGGAGGTGTGCGTGAGCCAACTGCTCGATCTTCCGCAGGCGTGCACGATTGAAGCGGCACGCGCGCTCAGCCCGGGACGCTTCAGGCGTCGGGCCGAACGTTCAGGCTGAGTGAACCGGTCGCACGTTGACGACGCCGTCGATTGCCTCGATCTCCGCACACAGCTCTGCCGTCGGCTCACTCTCGATGTCGATGAGGTTGTAGGCAACCTCGTCCCGGCTCTTGTTCAGCATGTCGATCACGTTGATATCGCGATCGGCGAGAATCGACAGCACCTGGCCGAGAATCCGCGGCACATTCCGGTTGCTGAGGGCCAGCCGGTACCCGGTGGTCCGCTCGAGCACGATGTCCGGATAGTTCACAGAGTTCCTGATGTTCCCGTGTTCCAGGAAGTCGATGATCTGATCGGCCGCCATGACCGCACAGTTCTCTTCGGCCTCGACCGTGCTGGCGCCGAGATGCGGGGTCGCGAACACGCCCTCGTGCTGCAGCAGTCGCGCGTTGGGAAAGTCGGACACGTACCGACGAATGCGTCCTTGCCGCAGCGCATCGTCGAGCGCCTCGGTGTCGACAATCTCTTCACGGGCAAAGTTGAGCAGCGTCGCCCCCTCCCGGAAGTAGCCGAGGGCATCGACGTTGATCAACCCGCGGGTGGATTCCAGCAGCGGCACGTGAAGGGTCACGATGTCGGAACGCGCAAAGAGCGCCTGCTGATTCTCCATGCGCTCGACATCGCTGGGCAGACGCCATGCGGCATCGACCGAAATGGCAGGGTCGTATCCGAGGACGTGCATGCCCATCTGCAGGGCCGCTTCCGCCACTCTCGCTCCGATCGCGCCCAACCCGAGCACGCCAAGCGTCCTGCCCATGAGTTCATGCCCCTTGAACTGGCGCTTGTGCGCTTCGACCGTCGTGTGCAGCTCGGTCGCGTCTGCCGCGCTGAGACTTGCCGTCCGCACGAACTCGATGCCCGGAACAACCCCGCGCCCGGTGACCAGCATGGCCGCCATGACGAGTTCCTTGACCGCGTTCGCGTTGGCCCCCGGCGTGTTGAAGACGACAATCCCGCGCTCACTGAGCGCCTGCACGGGGACGTTGTTGACCCCCGCTCCCGCTCGCCCGACGCACAGCAATCGACTGCCCGTCTCCTCGACAGCCAACGGGTGACTGCGCAGAAGAATCGCATCGGGATCACTGATCTCGGATCCCAGTTCGTAGTCATCCCGCGAAAACCGGTCGAGGCCGCGCGACGCAATCTGATTGAAGGTTCGAATCTTGTACATCCGGCAATTGTAGCGGTCCGCGACCCTGGCGGCGTGCAGGGCATTGGCGCGGGACGCGTCAGTGCACACAGATGGGCCACATGCGCCAGGATCCCGTCGCGCGGGTTCCCGGTCAGTGCCCGTTCGCAGCGTCTCGTCACCGGACGGGTTGAGCACCCGACGACCTTGGGCTTGACTCAGATGCATGACTCTCACAAGCGCACGACATGTTGGTAAAGGTGACCGCAGGTATTCTGATTCTGGCGACAGTGCTCGGACACAGGCTGTGGTGGAGCCTGGACTCCGCCGAGCCCCCGACAGCCCCGCCATCGACAAGGGCATCTGACCGGGGCATGCCGGCCACGGCACCCGCGCCCGCCCCGCACGCAGTCATGCCGACGCCCGAGTTCGTCAACCGCTGGCGCGCATCCGACACCCCGGACCCCGCCGCAGGATCAGCTGTGCCGTCGATCAGTGTGCGAGTCCGGAATGCGGCCGTGGCACCGCCGGATCGTTACGGACGCCTGGGCGTGACCGCACGGGCGATGTCGTTCGACCGAAGCCGCCTCGAGAACGCCGCAATCGGCGGCACAATTGCCATCGAGGTCCCCGACGCGCCCGGGCCCTACCGGTTCGTATTCGATCGTCGCCAACGACAGGGTGACCGGCTGCTGCTGTCCGCACACCTTGCTGAGGCGGACCCGGCCTATGGCCTGATCGTCATGCTTGGCCGCGACATGCAGGCAACGCTGTCGACGCCCTCCGGCAGCTACTCGATCGAGAGTGTGAACGGCATCCCGTGGCTGACCAGCCAGCGCGAGCTCTCGCTGCTCGTCAACGTCGCGGAGCCCGACTATCGGATTCCCGCCATCCACCGGGAGCAGGTCCAATGAAGCAGCAAACGGCCCGGACGCTTAGGCTGACCGCCGCACTCCTGCTGCTGGTCGTCGTGATGGCGCGGCTGACGAGCCGCCCCCCGGAACTGCCGGCTACGGCGTCGGGGCCGGCAATCGTCGACCTTCTGGTGCTCTACAACGAACAGGAGAGCGACTGGTACGACGGCGACGCCGAGACGCGGATCGTGCATCTCGTCGATGTCGCCAATCGCATCTATGAAGACAGCGGCGCAAACCTCGAACTAAGAATCGTGCACATGCGTGAGGTGCCGTACGAAGACGGCTACCGGGCCGCAGAAGCGCTCGATCATCTGACTTACGGCTCCCATTCAGCGTTCGCCGACGTGCCGGCACTGCGCGCGCAATACGGCGCGGACCTCGTGGTGTTCATGCGGCCGTACGGCGACGACGGCAACTGCGGTCTCGCGTGGATTGGCGGCTACGGCACCGACGGCGACTTCAGCCACCCCCAGGAGCGGGACTACGGCTACTCCTACGTAAGCCTGAACTGCGGCACATACGTGCTCGCACACGAGCTGGGGCACAACCTCGGACTCAACCACTCCTGGCGTCAGGACCGGGCTGGCGCCACGTTCGACTAAGCGCTCGGACACGGCGTCGACGGCGAGTTTGCGACCGTGATGGCCTACACCTCCGCCTTTCAGGTCCGTCAAGCTCCTGTCGAACCCGAACATCAGCTGCGGCGTGGCTGAATGTGGCGTCAGCCGGAGCAATGCCGCGAACGGCGCGGATGCCGTGCATGCGCTCAATTAGGTTGCTCATCAGGTCGCGGGTTACTACGACGCGGTGCTCGCCGGCGGCGGCACCACGGCCCCGAACGACAGCGACGGTGACGGGTTCGCGGACCTCCTGCTGCGGCATGCCGACGGCACGTTCGTCCTCAGCAAGATGCAGGGTCCAAACGTGATCAGCAGCGACACATTGGCTGTCGCCAACGCGGCGGACATGAAGCTGGTTGCCCACGCCGACTTCACAGGAGACCGCCGGGCCGACCTGCTGCTCCGCGCACGAACGGACGGGTCCTGGCACCTGCTGCAGCTGGAAGGCACCACGATCGCCGCGACGGCGGGCCTTGCCATCACGCAAAACGTCGACTGGCAGCCAGTGGGAACAGGCGACTTCGACGGCGACGGCGGGACCAGCCTGCTGCTGCGCCACGCGCGCGGTACGTGGTTTCTGTACCGCATTCGCAACGGCGCCCTCGTCGGCTCATCGAACGTTGGCGGCCTGCCGGAGGGCAGCGAGCATCGCCTTGTGGCCGCCCCGGATCTGAACGGG
>PBVL01000165.1 GCA_002728675.1 Gammaproteobacteria bacterium | reverse complement strand
GCGTTCGACGACATACCCCTTGGGTTGGCGCTCGGCGTAGTTGGTCACGCCGTTCTCATCGACCCACGTGTAGTACTCGGCCGCATCGGACGGTCCGCACACACACAGTGCGAGCGCGACGAGTCCGCAGCTTAGGGTTGGCTTCAACTTGATCATATAAATCTATGAAAGCTCAGCGATCGGCCGTTGGAACAAGCGTGTGGTTAGTCGGGCTCAAATCCCACATTGATCCTACCGTCGCTCACTGTCCGCTGACTGACCGAATCCGCCCAGTAGCCGGCGATCGCCGGCCGATGCTCCATGCCATGACACAGCGGACTGCCATTCCGCAGCCTGCTAGAATCCCCCGGCGGTTTTTTGGAGGGTCTGTCGTGGAGATGTTATCGGGCGGGGACATGTTGATCCGCGCCCTTCAGGACGAGGGTGTTGAGCACGTGTTCGGGTATCCGGGCGGTGCGGTGCTTCATATATACGATGCGTTGTTCAAGCAGAATCGTGTCAAGCACTTCCTCGTACGCCACGAGCAGGCTGCCACGCACATGGCCGACGGCTATGCGCGGAGCACGGGCAAGCCCGGCGTCGTGCTCGTGACATCAGGCCCCGGCGCAACCAATGCCGTGACCGGCATTGCGACCGCGTACATGGACTCCATTCCGATGGTCGTCATCTCAGGCCAGGTGATGAGCCATCTGATCGGTACCGATTCGTTCCAGGAAACCGACATGGTCGGTATCTCGCGGCCCATCGTGAAGCACAGCTTCATCGTCAAGCATGCGAGTGAGATCCCGGGAATCATCAAGAAGGCATTCTTCATTGCGACGAGCGGGCGGCCGGGCCCGGTGGTCATCGACGTCCCGAAAGACGTCACGAATCCGACGGACCAGTTCGAGTACGAATACCCGACCGAAGTGAAGATGCGCTCCTACAGCCCGTCGACGCGCGGTCATTCCGGCCAGATCAAGAAAGCGGTCGATCTGATCCTCGAGGCTGAACGCCCGATGGTCTATACGGGTGGTGGCGTCGTGCAGGGTGACGGCTCGGACGGCCTCCGGGAGTTCGTCAGGAAGCTGAACCTGCCGATCACCAATACCCTGATGGGCCTCGGCGCCTATCCGGGCACTGATCGGCAGTTCCTCGGCATGCTTGGCATGCACGGAACCTACGAATCGAACATGGCGATGCACCACTGCGATCTCCTGATCGGGATTGGTGCACGGTTCGATGACCGGATCACGAACACGGTATCCAAGTTCTGCCCGTCCGCCACGATTGTCCATGTAGACGTCGACCCGGCGTCGATCTCCAAGACGGTGAAGGCGGATGTCCCTATCGTGGGTCCGGTTGCCCCGGTGCTCGAAGAGATGAACCGGCAATTGGACGCGCGACTCGCGGAGTCGGCGCGGGAGGACGACGTGCTGGCGGCCTGGTGGGAGCAGATCGAGGGCTGGCGCCGCCAGAATTGTCTTGATGTCATCACCGACGGGACGCAGCAGATCAAGCCACAGCAGGTGATCCAGACACTGTACGAGGTGACGCAGGGTAACGCGTACATCACGTCTGACGTGGGGCAGCACCAGATGTTTGCCGCCCTCTATCACCCGTTCGACGAACCGCGCCGCTGGATCAATTCGGGCGGCCTCGGGACGATGGGCTTCGGCTTGCCGTCGGCCATGGGCGTGCAGGTTGCGTTTCCCGACGCCACCGTGGCCTGTGTCACGGGCGAAGGCAGCATCCAGATGAACATCCAGGAACTGTCCACCTGTGCCGAGAATGGCTGGCCGATCAAGATCATCAACGTGAACAACCAGGCCCTGGGCATGGTCAAGCAGTGGCAGGACATGCAGTACGAGGGGCGTCACGCAGAGAGTTACATGGAGTCGCTCCCCGACTTCGTGCGACTCGCCGAGGCCTATGGTCACGTCGGCATGCGCGTCGATGACGTTGACGATCTCGAGCCCGCGATGCGCGAAGCGTTCGGGATGAAAACGAAGCTGGTCTTTATGGATATCTACGTCGACCCACTGGAGCACGTGTACCCGATGCTCGTCGCGCCGAACGGGTCCATGCGCGACATGTGGCTGCGCAAGGGAGTCCGGACGTGAGCAGGCGAATCATCTCCGTGCTGATGGAAAACGAAGCCGGGGCGTTGTCGCGGGTCGTTGGTCTCTTTGCGCAGCGCGACTACAACATCGAGTCTTTGAACGTCGCACCAACCGAAGACGAAACCCTGTCACGGCTCACGCTGACGACGGATGCGAACGAAGATCAGGTCGAGCAGATCACCAAGCAGCTGAACAAGCTGATCGAAGTCGTAAAACTCGTGGATCTGACGGAAGGCGCGTACGTCGAACGTGAGTTGATGCTGATCAAGGTCCGCGCGCGGGAGGATGAACGGGACGAGATCAAACGCACGTCCGACATCTTTCGCGGGCAGATCGTCGACGTGACCGCGAACGAGTACACCATCGAATTGACGGGTACGAGCGAGAAGCTGGATGCGTTCGTGCGTGCGCTCGCCGACGCTTCCGTCATGGAGGTGGTGCGTTCGGGGGTCTCGGGGGTGGCGCGCGGCGATCGGGTGCTGGCGCTCTGAGCGTCTGATCACACGCCGGCTATTCGCCGACCAGCGGGGCCTCGCCGTCGGGAGGCGTTACTCCACGCAGCATTGCAAGGTGCTGGTTGGTCTGTTCCCGACCCGCTCCCCGGCGCGTGATGTAGTTCACATGGTCCGATGGGCCGGCATCCTTGCGCAGTCTGATTCCCCACAGCCCGTCGATCTGGTGGGGCAGGTTCGAGTACCGCATGTCCACAATCCAGTCGTGGGATGGGTCATAGGCGAGGAAATCCTGGGAGAACCAGCGGAAGCGTTCGATGTCGCGTGCCTGTTGACTGTCCGGGGTGAGCCAGGGGAACTGGCGGGTCACATCGAGTTTCGCGATGGACTCCCCGGGGTAGACGGTGATTGTTGTCGTGGCGCGGAATGCGTCGACGTAGTAGCGGCCGTCGTGTTCGTACACGACCTTCCACAGGATCAGGCTGCCGAACCCTGGCTTGGGTTCGAGCCGCAGGGGCTCGTGGCCACGCGCGGCAACGAGGGACTCCGCGGCTGCAGTGACCCGGATGTTCTGGATTCCGCCAACCATGAGGTAAGTGAGTGCCCACACCATCGCGGCGCGACCGATGGCCTCGCTGCGTCTGACGGTGGCTGCGACGACGAGCGCCAGGAGCAGCAGGGTGAAGAACGGGTCGATGATGGGCATGTTGTTCCACGCGACCCGGTGTGACGTGAACGGCCAGAAGAGTTGGGTACCGTAACTCGTGCAGGCATCCAGGATGCCGTGCGTCGCATAGCCCAGCGTTGCGTAGAGCCAGATTCGGCGGAACGGCCAGCGGCTGCCGAGCAGCAGCCACACCACGGTTCCCGCCAGCAAACCCCCGACGGGGATGAAGACAAACGAGTGGGTGAACTGGCGGTGGAACTCGAGGAAGAGCAGCGGGTCCGATGCGCTCCCGAGGAAGACGTCAAGGTCCGGAGCCAGACCACCGATGACGCCCGCCAGGCACGCGGCGCGCGTTTCGGTCTTGCGGCTGGCTGCGACGGCAAGTGCCGCGCCCAGCGTTGCCTGGCTCAGCGGGTCCATTGCGCTCCCTCATGCGTGAGGCGCGGATGATCGCGGATGGCGCCGCACGTTGCCAGTGCTGACGTCAACCGGCGGGCTAGGTCCGCTCTCCAGGCGCGTCGGTTCACGATACCGAGGGTCCGGTCGGCGGCACCAGGGACTCGCGCGTCATTAGTACTCGCGCTCGACCGAGGGTCGTGGTAAACCTCGCCAATTGCAGAAGGGGTGTCCGATGGAAGAAAACGTCACACCAATCAGCACGGAAATGAATCCGCCACAGGCGCCGCAGGAAGAGAAGGAACGCAAGCCCAGACGAGGTGTTTATCTGCTCCCCAACGCGATCACCACCGGGGCGCTGTTCGCGGGGTTCTATTCGATCATTTCGGCGATGGACGGAGCGCTGTTCAAGGCCGCGATCGCAATCGTCGTCGCCGGCTTCCTCGACGCACTTGACGGTCGCGTGGCCCGCCTCACCCACACCCAGAGCGAGTTCGGCGTGCAGTACGACAGCATGTCGGACCTGGTCGCGTTCGGGGTGGCTCCGGGAGTGCTGATGTTCAGCTGGTTCCTCGCGCCGCTCGGCAACATCGGGTGGACGGTAGCCTTCCTCTATGCCGCGTGTGCGGCGCTCAGACTGGCCCGATTCAATACCGCACCCGAGTCACGGAGCTTTACCGGGCTCGCGAGTCCCGCGGCGGCGGGTATTCTGTCGACTGCCGTATGGACCTGGACCGACAACAACATGGGAGCGGTCAGCACGGAGCTTTCGATCCTGCTGGCCATCGGCGTCGCGACGGTTGCCCTGTTGATGGTCAGCCCGATCAAGTACTACAGCCCGAAGAATCTGTCGCAGAAGGGCGCCGTGCCCTACTTTTACGGCCTGCTGATCATCTTTCTCTTCGTCATCGTATTCATCTACCCACCCGGCATGCTGCTGACAATCGGGCTGGTTTACATGGCCTCCGGGCCGGCGCTGCTGGCCTGGCGCCTGCGCAAGCGCGCGGCACCCGATCAAGATGGCAGTGACCGGGACGGGGACGAGCGTTAGGAGAACGTGCTGTAACACGGGCGCGGTCCGGGCGTCGAAGTGATAACAGCGAACAAGGTAGACCGACCATGCTCATCAAGCGACCAGCCGACATCAGGCCTTCGGAGATCACTCCGGAGACGGTGTGGCGTTCCCGCCGGCGGTTCCTTGCCGGTACCGCGGGAATGGCCGCCGCATCGATGCTCCCCGGGTTGGCATCCGGCGACGCGGGTGCATCCGGCAGCGAGGAGGGGCCCGTGCGAGCGATTCTGCGTCACGCCGGCAAACCCTCGCACCGCAGTCGCCCCGCGGCCTGGCATCAGGCGAAGGTCGAGGGGGCGGTCCCCGGTTCCTGGTACGCGGACGATGAAGTCACGCCTTACGACTACGTCACGCAGTACAACAACTTCTACGAGTTCGGCACCGGCAAGGGCGACCCCTACTCCAACGCTCAGGACTTCCAAACCGACCCGTGGAGCGTTGAAGTGGCAGGCCACGCGGAGAAGACCGGGAAGTTTGCTCTCGAAGACCTGATCAAGCCGCATCAACTCGAGGAGCGCATTTACCGCTTCCGATGTGTCGAGGCGTGGTCAATGGTGGTGCCGTGGATTGGCGTGCCGCTTGCCTCGATCCTGAAGCCGCTCGGGCCAACCTCCAAGGCGCGCTACGTGCGGATGGAGACGCTGCACGATCCCAGGCGGATGCCCGGGCAGCGGGGGTTCTTTTCCTCCATCGACTGGCCCTATGTCGAGGGGCTGCGCATGGACGAGGCGATGCACGACCTGACCTTCGTGGCCCTTGGCGTCTACGGCGAGACGATGCCGCCGCAGAACGGCGCGCCGCTGCGTCTTGTCGTCCCCTGGAAGTACGGATTCAAGAGCATCAAGTCGATCGTCCGGATCGAGTTTGTCGAACGGCAGCCGAAGACCACCTGGGAGCTCACGAACGCCCGGGAGTACGGCTTCTACAGCAACGTGAATCCAGAGGTCGACCATCCGCGCTGGAGCCAGGCGAGCGAACGCAGGCTGCCGAGCACGCTGTTCGAGCCGAACCGGATCGATACCCTGAAGTTCAACGGCTATGGCGATCAGGTTGCATCGCTCTACGCCGGCATGGATCTGCGCCGGCAGTTCTGATCATGCCGCGGGTCGCAAACCCCCTCGTCTTTCTCATTTTGCTGGCGCCCTTTCTTTATGGGGCGTGGCAAGTGACGCTCATCGTGCTCGGTGAACTGCACGAGCTTGGCATCGACCCTGCGAAAGCGATTGTGCTCTACACCGGGGAATGGGCGATCCGATTTATTTTCGCCGCCCTTGCCGTGTCCACCATCGCGCGTGTCACCGGGCGCAAGCAGATTCTGCGTTACCGGCGCATGGTTGGCCTCTTCGCGTTCTTCTACGTGAGCCTGCATCTCGCAAGCTACCTCGGCTTCCTGCTCGGGTTCCGGTTTGACGAACTGTTTGCGGACGTCGTCAAACGGCCCTACATGACGGTTGGTTTCCTGGCCTGGGCCATGCTATTGCCGCTGGCCGCGACCTCGAATCGGGCAATGGTGCGCCGCCTGGGCCGGCGTTGGATCACGTTGCACCGGCTCGTCTACCCGATTGCGGTCCTCTCCGTGCTGCACTTTTTGTGGCAGACGAGAGCCGACGTCGGTGAGCCGATCCTCTACGGCGCCCTGTTGACGGCGCTTCTGGGCGAACGGGTCTATCGGGCAGCCGCCGCGCGGAGGGCGTCGGGAAAGGTGCCGCTCCCGGCGCAGGGAGGCCCCGCGTGACCTGGATCGGGAAACCCTGAAAATTCTTGTCTGACAGGGTTGTATTACAAGAAGTCCCTCGTATAATACGCGTCCTCGGCCGGCCCGGGGGAACGAGAAATCGTGACGGACCGGACGAAGCAGGACTACCCCTCTGCAGCGATGCGAACCAAGCCTGGAAACGGGATGGGTTCGTCGTCTCCGGGTTCGGAGAGCGAGGGAAGGGACTGCAGCCCCGAAAGCGGGGTCCCACGAAGTGGGAAGCTCTTTAACAGTCAGGACAACCTATTTCCGATTCATGTCTGGTTCGCGTTTGTGCGGATTTGAGATGGATTGGGAGACGCAATAGGTGTGGGTACTCG
>PBVL01000164.1 GCA_002728675.1 Gammaproteobacteria bacterium | reverse complement strand
GTGATAGAAGCCAGGTTCGCGGGACCTGACGGTCATGGCGCGGGGATAGCCCATGACATGAGCATTCCGCATTGGTGGGTGGAGTGATGTAGGACCTTTCTGCGCTTCGACGTAAGTGATCGACTTCGTGGCGGTGTGGGTGTCCAGAGTCGTGCGCGGCGAGGTGTCCAGTCGTCAATCGTCCAGTCATCCATCGTCCCCAGGCATCGCTTCGGTAGGTGTCCCGGGGACCAACGGGCGCGGGGACCAAACGCGGTGGGTGTCCGGGGACCAAACGGGGCGAGACTGGAAATCGGTACTAACAACCTATTGGCTTTACACAACCAGCCTCCAGCCCCCGGGAACAACCTACTGACAGATCACACCTGGCCGCTCAGTGCAGCGGCCCAGCCCCGCGTCTTAACCCAAAAGGCATGAAGTCCGTTCTTCATGTCGTCGAACAGAACGTACATGAGCGGCAGCACGAGGAGCGTAATGATCGTGGAGAACGCGAGCCCACCGATCAAAGCGCGCGCCATGGGGTAGTAGCTTGGACCCATGCCGCCCACGCGCGTCTCGCCGAGGGCAAGCGGAATCATCCCTGCGATCGTCGTACAGACGGTCATCAGAATCGGTCTGAGGCGGTGTCGCCCGCTTTCCGCAATGGCATCGAGTCGGGCCACACCGTCGCGTCTCAGCTGCTGGATTCTGTTCAACAGCACAATGCCGTTGTTCACGACAATACCCGATAGCAACAACATGCCCGTCAGGGCCATGGCGGTGAGCTGCGTCCCCGTCGCCCAGAGAAACAGAAAGACGCCGACGGCCGAGTAGCCAATCGCAATGATGACCGTCGTCGGAAACAGCACGGACTCGAACAAGGCGGCCATCAGCATGTAGACGAGCAGAGTCGCCATGACGACGTTGATGGCCATCTCGCGGAACATCTGGTTGTCATCGTCGAAGTCACGTCCGAACTGCCAGCGATATCCCGGCGGCATCTGGTACTTGGCCATTGCATCCTCGACGATCGTCCGGCCAACCGCGGGCGGCCCGTTGCGCACGCCGAAGTTGACGTTGAGAGACGTCTCGCGGTTCTCCCGGCGAATGACACGGATCGAGGAATCGAAAGTCAGATCCGCAACCGTTTCGAGCGGGACGGTGCCGCCGTCAGGCTTGAAGATGGCGAGCTCGCGGACAGTATCGAGGTCAGCGTCGTCCGCTTCCTCGAGTTCGAGGTAGATGTTGGTCTCCCGACCTTTCTCGACGAAACCCCGGGTCATCGCCCGGTTCCCAAGCGCGACCTGAAGCGACTGGGAAATCTGCCGGGCGGTGATACCAAGCTGCCCCGCAACTTCGGGCCGGTAGCGGATGTTCAGCTCAACGCGGTTGGACTCCCCGTCGTGCTGAACGTTGGTGAGCATCGGATGCTGCTCCAGCATCGCGACGACGTCATCGCCAATCGTGAGCAGTTCGTCAGTCGAGTCGCCGACGAGCCGCATGGTCAACCCGCCGTCGCCACCGCGGCGCCCGCCAAAGCCGCGTTTGCCAGACCGGAACCGCATGAAGATATTCGGCAGCTCCGGGATATCCTTCATGACGAGATCCTGGATCTCCTGCGGCGTGAGCGTGGCGTCCTCTCGAATCGTGAGCGTCGTCGAACCGCGATCGGTGTCGTAGCTCGTGAAGACGTCCTTGATCTGAAAGCGCTCGCGATTGTCCAGCAGGTACCCGTCCACCCGGCGGATGAAGGTTTCGATGTACTCGATGTCCATCGACCCGCGCACATAGTAGGACAGCCGCAACTGGTCGCTCTCCTGCTCCGGGTTCATGTTCACGTCCAGCTGCTTGTAGGCATACCAGCCGGAACCGGCAATGAGCGAGGCCATCACAAACGACAGGAAGCGGTGACTCAGCGTCACGCGAATCGCGCGGTCGTAGAAGTTCGCGAGTGCATCGATGAACGCGTGTTTGGGCTCGTGCTTCGGCAGCGGCAGCCGCGCCATCACTGACGGCACGAGCGTTTGCGCCACAAGCAATGACCCAAGCAGCGCAGTGCAGAGCGGGACCGCGATGTTCTGCTGTATCGTCGCGACCTGCTGAATGTCCGTCATGAACGACGGCACGAACACCACGACAGTCGTCAGCGTGCCCGCCGTGATCGCGAGCGCCACCTCGGAAACGCCCTTCTCGGCCGCCTCCTTTGGTGTCGTATCAGGGTCGCGGCGCCTCAGGGCAATCGCCTCCGCGCTGACCACGCTATTGTCCACCAGCAGCCCGATCCCCAGCATGAGTCCCACCATCGAGAGCAGGTTGAGCGTCATCCCGAGGAAGTACATGAGTCCAAGCGTCGCGCACATAGCGAGCGGTACGGTGGCGGCAATCAGCAGCGACGTCTGAATACGGCGCAGGAAGAGGAAGAGCACAATCACCGACAGCAGGCCGCCCATCATCCCGCTGTCGCGCAAGTCGTTGAGCGACCGCACGACACTGTCCGCCACGCTGTCCATCGAGTGGAAGGTCGCGTTCCTGAACGTCTCTTCTTCGCTGATCTCGACGAGCTGCTGCTCCACCTCACGGGCCACGGCGACAAGATTGGCCTCGGGTCGTTTGAACACCGACACGCCGACCGACCGCTCACCGTTTGCCAGCCGACGATTGGTCTCGTCACTCGGCCGTTTCACCACACTTGCGACGTCGTCGAGCAGGATGTTGTCTTTGATCGGCAGCCTGCGGATCGAATCGAGATCCTCATAACGCCCCATGGGCCTGACCTGAAACTCCCGGCCCGTGGTCTCGAAGTTGCCGGCGGAAACGAAGAAGTTCTCCCGCTGCAGCCGCCGCTGAATGTCGACGTAGTCGAGCCCGTACGCAGCGACCCGCCCGGGGTCGAGCTCGATGTGGACCTCGTCCTCGACAATGCCGTAGAGCTCCACCGAGTTGACGCCCGGAATCCGCTCGAGCTCGGCCCGTACCTGCGTCTCCAGCACTTCGAACGCCGTATCCGGGTTGAGGTCGGGGGCGGTGATGAGGATGTTGACGAGCGGCTCGTCGTTGGGATCGCGCTGCCGCAGGTTGACGTAACGCACATCGTCGGGGAGCAGATGGCGTATGTTTTCGACAAGCTCCTTGGCCTCGATCCCCTTGCCTGTGACGTCCTGGTTGGGGTCGAGCGAGATGTTGAAGAAGACGTTCCCGGGTCGGGTAAACGAGAACATCCTGTCGATGCCGCCCATCGTCGACAGCACTTCCTCGACGGGGCGCGTGACGTTCCTCTCGATCTCCTGCGCCGTCGAATTACCGTACGGAATACTGAGCCCAACGTACGGGACCTCAACCTCGGGGAACTGCTCGAGGGGCAATCGAAAGGCCGAGAACACGCCTATGATCGCAAGTCCGATGAACACCATCGCAACCGTGACGGGTCGCGCAATTGCTGCATGCGGCAGGTTCATGTCGTTACCTCCAGAGCAGGTGCGAGCGGCTCGTCGCCCGCAAGACGTTTACGGTCCACCAGATCGTAGACGACCGGTATGACCACGAGCGTCAGCAGCGTGGACACCGCCAGACCGCCAATGACGGTGACGGCCATTGGCGTCCGCAGCTCCGCTGCTTCCCCGAGACCGATCGCCATCGGCGCGAGACCGAGGATCGTCGTCAGGGTTGTCATCAGGATGGGTCGCAGGCGCTGGTTCGCCCCCGCGACGATCGCGTCGTGTTTGGAATGGCCTTCGGCGCGCAACGAGTTCACCCGGTCGATGAGCACGATCGCGTTGTTCACGACGATCCCAACGAGAAGGATCAGCCCGATGAACACGACCACCGACAGCCCCGTGCCCGTCACCCACAATCCCAGCACCGCCCCCACCCCGGCCAGGGGAACCGTGAACATGATCACAAAGGGATGCAGCAGCGATTCGAAGAGCGACGCCATGACGAGGTACACCATGATCAGCGCGAGCGCCAAAGCAAACTGCAGCGAAGCGAACGACGACTCCATCTCCTCGTTCTGCCCCCCCACGTTCGACTTTGTCCCGAGTGGATGCGGAATCTCTTCGAGATAGGCCCGCACTTCAGTGGCCGCGTCGCCCAGATCTCCCGTCAGCACGTTGGCACTGATGATCGCGACACGCTGCTGGCCGATGCGCTGGATGTCGGCGGGGCCAACGCCCACCTCGACGTCGGCCACCGTCGACAGCCGGACCTGGCGCGGGTCCTCCGGATTCACCACCAGGTTGCGGATGTCGTCTTCGGAGTTCCGCTCGTCTTCGGCAACCCGCACGCGAATGTCGACCTTGCGATCGCGCCATGTGAACTCCGTCGGCACGTCGCCGCGCACCTTGGCCACAACGCGGTTGGCGACGTCCGGTACCGTCAGTCCCAGCGCGGCGGTCCGCTCCTGATCGAACCGGATCTGTATCTCCGGATACCCGTTCTGCAGCGACGACTCGACGTCACCAAAGGTCTCGGACTGTTCCATCTGCGCAACCAGCTGCCCGGCGACCAACTCGATATCGGCCAGATCGGAACTGCTGATCTCAATCTCGAGCGGCGTCGAAAAAGTGAACAACTGCGGCCGTTCGAGCGTGTACTGGGCGTCCGGCACGTCTTCCAGAACGGCGCGCACAAGCGCCATGGCTTCCGCCTCCTCGACGGGCGTTGCACCCTCTGCCATGACGATGTTGATCTCGCCGATGTTCTCCCCGCCGCTGACTGCAGACGCGTCGAGCCTGCCGCCCGTACCGGCCACCGAGTAAGTCTTGGCGATGGTGCCCTTGCCTTCGAGGTTGTACTGAACATCACCGAGCATCCGGTCCGTCAGTTCGATGCGTGCGCCCGGCGACAACTCGAAGTCGACCTTGAATTCACCCTGAGACAACGGCGGGATGAGTTCAACGGTCAGCAACGGGAAGATCGCGGCACTCAACCCAAGCGCACCCGCGGCAATGAGCAGTACAACCGTCCTCGCACGCAGCGCCCCTCGCAGCAGACGGTCGTAGCCGGCGGCAACCCAGCCGTACGCCTTGTCGAAACCGGTGAGTATCGGCGTTGTTGCGCTCCGCAGAACGGTCGCGACGATGCCGCCCAGCCACAGCAGCGCGACCAGCAACCACCGCGGACCCTCGACGAAGATCCAGCGCAACGGCGTTCCGGCAAGCGCCAGCCAGCGCCATCGCGCGCGGCCGGCTCCTTCAGCCTCCTCCGCCTGCGCGCCTGCTCGCGAGGCTCCGCCAACCGCCGACAGCATGGGGATCAACGTGAACGCGAGCACGAGCGAGGCAATGAGCGCAAAGGTCACCGTCAGAGCCTGGTCCCGGAACAACTGGCCAGCAACACCCTCGACGAACGCGAGTGGAAGAAACACAGCGATGGTTGTCATGGTGCTCGCCAGCACGGCGCCGCCCACTTCCGACGCGCCTTCACGCGCGGCCTCGATCCTCGAGCGCCCCTCCGCTCGGTGTCGCGAGATGTTCTCGAGCACGACGATCGCGTTGTCCATGAGCATCCCGATCGCGAGCGCAATCCCGCCGAGACTCATGACGTTGAGGGTGATCGACTGCGAGTCCATCAGCGCAAACGTGACCATCACCGACGCTGGAATCGTCGCCGTGACAATGAGGGTGCTGCGCAGGTCACGCAGGAACAGGAACAACACGAACACGGCGAGCACGGCACCCTGGATTGCAGCGGTCTGAACCTCCCGGATGGCCGCGCTGATGAACGTCGACTGATCGTAGATCGTGACCAGTTCGAAGTTGGGTGGCAGCTGATCCTCGATTTTCGCCACCGCGTCGCGTACCTCCCCGGCAACGGCGACCGTGTTCGCATCACCCTCCTTGTAGAGGGACAACTCGATCGCCTCGCGGCCGTTGACGCGCATGATCGAGTCGCGTTCCTTGTGCCCCTCGAACACGACAGCGACGTCACGCAGCCGAAGAATCCGGCCCTCGCGCTGGACGATGATCGTGTCCGCAATGTCTTCGATCGTTTCGAACTGATTGAGCGTGCGGACCAGATACTCCTGCGTCCCGTCCGTGAGCCGACCACCGGACAGGTTGACGTTGGTCGCGGAGAGCCGCTGCCCCAACGCTTCGACCGTCAGATCGAGCTGCGCGAGGCGCTCCTGGTCCACCTGCACCGCAATCTCGTCCTCGAAGCCGCCGCCAACAATGACCGCGGCAACCCCCGGAATCGGGTCCATGCGCTTCTTGAGGAACTCATCGGCATAACGCCGCAGCGTCTGCAAATCGTAGGTCGCATCCGCCAGCGGCTCCGTACGGGTCAGCGCGATCCGATAAATCGGATCGAGGTTGGGGTTCAGGCGGAGCAGGGAGGGTCGCTCAACTTCGAGCGGCAGTCTCACCAGATCGATCTTCTCCCGCACTTCGATGGCGGCGAGATCCATGTCGGTGCCCCAGAGAAACTCGAGGACGATGTCCGACCGGCCCGCCGAGGAGATGGAGTGCATCTTGCGCACGCCCGACACCACGCCAACGCGCTGTTCGATCTGACGTGTGATCTGCTCTTCGATCTCGGCCGGCGCCGCACCTTCGTACTCGGTGCGGATGGTCAGTGTCGGATAGGTCAGCTCCGGCAGCAGGTTGAGACCGAGGCGGTCAAGGGCGATGGCGCCGAACAGCACCACCGCGAGTGTTGCCATCAACACCGTGACGGGTCGGGCAATCGACCCTGTCACGAGATTGTGGCGCTCCCCGGCCATATCGCTCGAATACTCCGCTACATCGCAACGACGCGAACGCTCGCGCCGTCACGCAGCCCGGCCTGACCGGTGATCACGACCTCATCACCTTCCGCGAGCCCTTCTCTGATCTCGATGTTGCCGTCCATCGAGTAGCCCGTGATCACCTCCTGACGCGTCGCGAGACCGTCCCTGACGACGAACACCGAGCGTTCGTTTTTCTGGATGACCACCGCCTCCCGGCTCACCAGCAGCGCGTTCTCGCTCGTGTCGTAGCGCACGTTCACGCGGGCGAACATGCCCGGTTTGAGCCGATCAGAATCGTTCACCAGCGCCACGGTGACCCGGAAGGTCCCAGTCTGCGCGTCAACCTCGGGCGCGATACGATCGACGCGCCCCTCGAAATAACTGTCCTCCAGTGCGTCGACGCTGACCCGGGCATATTGGCCGACGGCCATTTTCGCCATCTCTTTCTCGGGCACGTTGAGAATCGCTTCGATCGTATCGGCGCGCTTGATCTCGAACGCTTCGTTGTTCGGCGAGAGCGTGTTGCCGACTTTGATGTGGCGGACCGTGATTCTGCCGTCGATCGGTGCGCGGACCGTGGCTTCCTCCAGTTCGTATTGCTGCAGCGCAAGCGTTGCCTTCTCGCGCTCGAGTTCAAACTGCGCCTGATCGAAAGCGTCGGGCGAGATCATCTTGGTTTCCATGAGTTGCTGCGAGCGCTTGAACGCACGCTCGAGGCTGCGGATGTTGGTCTGGGTGCGGGCTACTTCGAGTTCGAGCCGGCGCGTGTCGAGTTGCGCGAGCGCGTCACCGGCCTTCACGAGATCACCTTCTTCGACGAAGATGGTCTCCACGACCCCGGTGGTCCGCGCGACGACAACGGCTTCTTCTTCCGCGGTGAGGGACGTGGTGGTGTTGTAAAAGGCGTCGACCCTGCCGCGTTGCACAGCGGAAACGGCAACCGGGACCGGACGATTCCGAAAGCGCCGCGCCATGGCCGCACGATCACCCCCGCCGCGACCCGCAGCCTGGCCACGGCCCGCGGGCCCGCCGCGCGACGCACCCGCCTGCGGACGCCCTGAAGCGCTCCGGTCACCGTCACCGACGGCCGATGCCGGCCGCTCCCGCGCGTCACCCCCCCTTGCTCCCGCGCCGGCCGACTGCCCCGCAGCAACGGCGCCGTCCGCGGCTCCGTCAACCTGCCAGGGTCGCCGACCCTCCCGCGGTTTCTTCGCTCCAGATTCCGACTCGGGTGAGCTCGCCGCTGCGGGCGACCCGGCCGTCCCTGCGTCAGATTCTTCGTCGGCGCATCCGGCGACGAGAACTGCACACAGGACCAGGCAGGCGTACTGCCATCCTCTCATCTTCATTCTCAGCTAGCGTGGGGTTTCGGGTCCGGCTGCGCCGCCCCGTTGGCAACATTAACGTCTGTACGCTGCGGACGCCAAAACCAGTCTCAAAGTGCCTCTGAATGGTCCACTTTTCTGACGCAATGCCCACGGAATGCTGACATTTGACCGCGCAGGAGGCGCGTCGTGCGCCAACTTGCCCTCGTGTATGGTGAGGGTACAGCCGCAACGCCGCAGACCAGGCAGGGACGCGAATGCTCATCAGCAATCTGGAAACCGTACCGGGGCGTGAAATCCGGGAACATTTCGGACTCGTTCAGGGCAGTACAGTGCGCGCAAAACACGTCGGCCGCGACCTCATGGCCGGCCTCAAGAACATCGTTGGCGGCGAACTCAAGGGCTATACCGAACTCCTGGAGGACTCACGCCAGGAAGCCATCGACCGCATGTTGGCGCAAGCCCGGGCGGTCGGCGCCAATGCCGTGCTGAACGTGCGGTTCTCGACATCGTCGGTCTCGCAGGGCGCGGCGGAACTGTTCGTCTACGGCTCCGCCGTGCTGCTTGCCGACTGAGCAGTGCCATGATCGAACTCATCGTTCTGCTGAGCTTGCTGGGCGTTGGCTTCATCGCTGGCCGTATCGCTGAGAAACGGCACTACGCGAGTATCTTGATCCGCGAAGCCGAACTCGCCTCTCTGCTGATTGTTCCGTCGAAACATCCTCCGGTCCTGGACCAGCCTCCCGACACACGGCTGGTCCACGGCAGCGTCGTCGTGTCAGTGGACTATTTCAAACAGTTCGTCGCCGGCCTTCGCATGATATTCGGCGGTCGCCTCGTGAGCTACGAGTCGCTGCTCGACCGCGCGCGGCGCGAGGCCATTCTGCGCATGAAGAGCAGGGCCCGAAACTGCAGCGCGTCGATGGTCTTCAACGTCAAACTCGAAACTGCCTCGATCTCCAAAGGCAGCCGGGACACCATCGGCTCGATCGAGGTGTACGCCTACGGCACTGCCATCATTCCGCGGGACGGCGTTTGAAGTACTCGAACCCGCAGCTGCCAGAGGGCATCAACACCAGTGAGTCCAATCCCCTCGCGGAATTCGCCCTTCTCGGCGGCGGCGCGCTGTTCATCATTGCCCTTGTGACAGGCGCGATTTCGTTCAGCGCAGGGCACCTTGCTGCGCTCATCCCATACAGTTGGGAAACCAAGCTGCTGGACTCAATCCCCGCTGACGGTAGCGAGGCGCTTGTGTTCGTCGACGACCCCGATCTCAGCGATCAACGGGAACACCTACAGGCGCTTTCCGTGGCATTGGCGTCTCACCAGGACCTGCCGGATGCGATGCAGCCGGTTGTCCATCTCGTCCGGGACCCGACCCGCAACGCATTCGCGACGCTCGGCGGGCACATCGTGATCTACACCGGGCTGCTCGCAGACCTGCCGAGCGAGAACGCGTTGGCGATGGTGCTCGCCCACGAGATTGCACACCTCAAACACCGCGACCCGATCCGGGCGGCCGGCCGCACGGCGTCGGTCACGCTGGTCATGGCACTTCTGCTCGGAGCGACCGACACACAAGGGGTTCGGGCGCTCGCGGGCATGTCGACAGAGGCGACGCTCATGGCCTTCAGCCGCAGTCAGGAGCGGCAGGCAGACGCCACGGCACTCGCCAGCGTCGCAGCGCACTATGGTCACGTCACGGACGCCGACTGGCTGTTCCGTGAGTCGACCCGGGCGCAGGACGCACGGCTACGGGCCTTCTTCGCCACTCACCCGCTCGACGCCGAACGCGCCGACGCCCTGCAACAACTCGCTGACGAGGCCGGCTGGGCCAGAGCCGGGGAAGCGATGCCGCTACCCGTCTGGTAGCTCGTCTTCGGCGGTCTCAGGGCCCAGATCGGTCGTCTCGCCAAGCCGCCCAGCCAGTTCCGCGAACGCTGCCTCGAGCCGCGCGACACGTGCTTCGAGGTCGCCAACCCGATCCTGCCGCACGGCGCGCTCAACCGGCGCCTCCTCCGGAGCCGATTCCCGCTCGCCGGCAAACAGGTGCATATACTCCGAGTCGAGTCGGCCCGCGGTGCGTGGCAGGCGCGCGGCCACCGCCCCTTCCTCTCGTTCAATGAGTCCGCGCAGGGTCTCCTGCACTGCCGCGTTGTCCGCGAAGGTGTGGAGCCTGCCGCTGCGACTGCGCAGTTCGCCCGGGGTCTGGGCGCCGCGCAGCATCAACAGCGTCACGACCGCATACTCGGCCTCCGAGAACTGCAGCTCCGCCATTGGTGTGTTGACGAGACGCTGCGTGAACTTCTCGACGTTCGACCTGCCGCCGGCGGTCACAGTCAGCAGGTACTTGCCCTCGAGTTGACGGACCGCGCGCAGCGCTTCGCCCTGGGTGAGATCCATGACCGGCTCACGGCTGGACTTCTGGTTGCACCCGTTGGTGAGCGCATTGAGCGTCAACGGGTACTGGTCGGGGGTTGTGACAGACTTTTCCAGCAGTACCCCAAGCACGCGTATCTCGTGCTCACTGAGATCGTGGCGCATCATGCCTCCTGCAATGCAATCTGACCGCAGTTTAGCGTCGCACAGCGGGTTGCGCGCTCCGCACCGGGCGCTGCGCGCCGCGCGCTTCAGAGCATCTTCATGTACTCGATGAGCGCGCGTTTTTTCGCATCGTTCATGCCCGTGCCGAACGGATGCCCGCGGTTCGAGTTGCCGGGCACAATGTTCCCTTCGGCGTCGAGCACCCGAAACTCCGAGGGGCCGGCGTCGGTCACGAATCCAACCTCGACGGGATCGAACTCCCTGGCTCCGACGTGGAAGGAGGCAACCCGCTCGGAAGGTTTCTTCATCAGCTCCCACAGGCTGGGGACCGACCCGTTGTGCAGATAGGGTGCCGTTGCCCAGATGCCGTTCAGCGGACGGGCCTTGTAGAAAAGCGGCGGCTCGTCACCGCTTGCGCGACATCTTCCTCGAACCGTTTTGCGAGCTGAACCAGAGACTCCCCGGACGCACGCTCGCCCTCAACGCCGGCCCTGGCCGCCTCCCGCAGGTGCGCGACCGCCACCCCCGCGACGCCGTTAACCGCAATATCGATCGAGCGTGCGGTCGGCCCGAACGGCTCTCCCGCAAGGACCTTGCTCTTGTGTCCTTCGAGCAGCCCGGTCCGCGCAATGTTCTTCAGCGCCGCTTCGGCGGTGGCAGGATCCGTGCGGACTACCGCGACCAGCGTCTTGACCGATACGTATGGCGCCAGCTCCCGATCGCGGGGAATCACTTCATGGCACATCGCGCACGCCCGCTCGTAATGCGCCTCACCCTCTGCAACAAGTGCGGGGTCTGGCTGGGGAAACTCCGCCGGCCACTCAGGTGAACGCAATGTGCTCACCCACGCTTCCAGCCGGCCCAGCTGCGGGATGTTGATCGTCGAGTGATAGCTCAGATCGTGCCCCCAGAGGCGCTGCCACCACGGCGTGGGTTTGATCCGGAGGTTCCCGAACACACCAACCACCTCACCCATGTTTCTCACGAGGGGCCCGATGACGGGCGTGTTCGGCGCAGAAGCATTCCACTGCACGACGTCCGACTGATGGGTGCTCCACAGGAACGGGTATGACACCGGGGCAACCGGAGCATGGCCATTTCCCGGTTCATTGATCGCGAAGACACTTGCTGCATTCTGGATGTTGCCGAACGCATCCAGACGGGCATAGCTGGTGAAGTCTTCGGGATAGTGGGCGGGCAGGGCATTGGCCTCCCTGCGCGCAACGGCATCTGCGGTGAGCCCTCTCAATCGCTCGCGCAGCGCAGCCGCCTCGCATCCGCTCGACGCACCGGCGACACGTTCCGCAAACCGGGCGAAGCGCGCGTCATCGGCAGACGTCTGCTCCAGCGCGCTCGTCAGCCGGTCGTAGAACAGCACGAAGTTGGCGAGGGTTGGTGCGCCTTCGATGAGGTAGCGAGTGCCCCGGTAGTCGATCTGATTCGTATGGCACGCGGCGCAGGTCAGCCCAAGGAACGCCTCGCCGGATTTCGCATCGGTCTCGGTCGTAAACCCGATCGGCAAGCCGGCCGGATTGTCCAGCCCTTCGGTGGCGGGCAGGTAGCCGAGCATGGACATGTACGCGGTTGAGCGGAACAGCGCCTGACTGTCCGGCTGTTCGAGCCACGCGAACCAGACGTACGGCATGATGCGCGAACCCTGGGGCGCAAACCAGAAGGCGCGCCGCGTCGCGTCGTCCCAGCCCTGCTCGAGGGTCGTGCGTTCCGGTACGGCCCCGTCAACGGCGAACCTTGGCGCGCTGACGGCGGGTGTGCTGGTGGTGGTCGGCGTACAGGCGAGCAGGCCGCCGCCATGCACAGCACCACAGACAGTCCCGCGGCTCCGGTTTTCACGCGGGGCAGAACGGCTGCCCACAGCGTCGCATCCATGCATCCACCTCAAGGTCGCTGACTCGCCCAGACAGCGTGGACTTCTGCGACCCGTGTTTCAACCCGGCGGCCTGAGGGCGCGATCTGCCGCGTGACCCGCGCGAGCAACCCCGCCAGCACGAAACGCTAAAACAGCGGTTTGCCGGGAACGTTGACGCGGATACGGTAGAAGCCCGTCGAGGCCGTCATGAACATCGTGCGGAGATCGTCGCCGCCCCAACAGAAGTTCGCACAGAACGCGGGTGTCTGGATAACGCCGAGGAACGTCCCTTCCGGACTGTAGACATGGACCCCGCCCGGGCCACCGGCATAGACATTGCCAACAGTGTCGATCTTCAGACCGTCCGGCGCGGGCGATTCGGCAAACACCTCGCCGCCCTCGAGGGCATCCCCGTTCACGGTGAACCGACGAATGTGCCGACGCTGCGTGTCGGCAACGAACAACACGGACTCATCGAGTCCGAAGCACAGCCCGTTGGGAGACTCGAAGTCCTTGCCCAGAAGCGTCAGCGTCCCGTCCGGATCGATGCGGTAGACACCCCGGAAGTCGAGTTCGAGGTCCCGCCCCTTGCCGTGCGGTCCTTCCATTCGGCCGTAGACGGGATCGGTGAAGAAGACTGCATCGTCCGATCTCACGACGATATCGTTGGGGCTGTTGAGTTCCTTGCCGTCGTAATGGGACGCGATCACGGTGAGCGCGCCGTCCTCTTCGCGACGCACCTGGCTCGACGCGTGTTCACACGTCAGTATCCGGCCCGCGGCGTCGTACGTGTTGCCGTTCGCCATGTTCGTTGGATCGCGATACACAGAGAACCCGTCCGCCTCGCTCCACCTGAACAGCTTGCTCTCGGGGATGTCGCTGAAGGTCACGTGCCGCTCGTGAGGGTTCCAGATTGGCCCTTCCGTGAAGCCGAACGCTTCAGACAGCGCCTCACGTTCGGCGTCGGCGGAAACGATCTGATTCAGGTCTGGATGGCGAATGTCTACGCTCATGGGGACTCCTCTCAAGACTGCGACCGGAAGAAACGGCATCCATCATACGCCCACGAACGGGACCGTGACCCGCCACCCTACAGAAGCCCGGCGCCGTACAATGCGCCATTTGCCGTTGCTGCAGCCATGCGCACCATCGCCGTACTGACAACGTCCCGGGCCGACTACGGACATCTCTTCTGGCCCATGCGCGAAATCGAAGCGCATCCGGACCTTGATCTGAAACTGATCGTCACGGGCGCGCACCTCTCGGAGACCTTCGGCAACACGAGGCGTCATATCGAAGCGGACGGCTTTGCAATTCACGCTGACGTCCCCTGTCTCGATGCGTCCGACTCCGACCTGGGGATGGCTCGCACGATTGCCCGGGCCACCGCTGGAATCGCCGAAGTCCTGGACGGCTTGCGCCCCGACCTGCTGCTCCTGATTGCCGACCGCCACGAAATGCTCGCGCCCGCCAGCGCGGCGCTGGCCCTCCGGATTCCCATCGCACACATCGAAGGCGGCGACGTGAGTGAAGGCGCCATCGACGACGCAGTCCGCAACGCGCTGACCAAGATGGCACACCTGCATTTCACGCCGACGGACACCGCCCGGCGCAGAGTCCTCGCAATGGGCGAAGAAGCCTGGCGGGTCAGGCGCGTCGGCGCACCGTCACTCGACCATCTGCTCCGTTCCCGTCTGCCGGACCGTGCAACGCTCGAACAGCGCCTGGAGATGTCCCTCACCGAGCCGCCGGTGGTCGTCGCGTACCACCCCGTGACGCTTGCCGCCGACACGACGGCCGAGTCACACGCATTGTTCGCGGCACTCGACGACCGCAGGGAACCCGTGGTGTTCTGTTTCCCCAATGCCGATGCCGGCTATCGCTCGCTGATCGGGCGCGCGGCGGCCTGGTGCGGCGCGCGCGATGGCGCACGGCTCTACAAGAACCTCGATCACCTGACGTATTGGGGCGTTCTGCACCACGCGGCGCTGCTTGTGGGCAATTCGTCCAGCGGGATCATGGAGACCGCCAGCATTCCACTGCCGACCGTGGACGTGGGACTCCGGCAGCAGGGCCGCACACGTGCGGCCAACGTCATCCACGCGACCCCAGACCGCCCGGCCATCGGCCACGCAATCGACCGGGCGCTCCAGCCCCGCTTCCGCGCATCGCTCGACGGTATCGAAAATCCATATGGCGACGGACGGGCGAGCAAACGAATCGCAGACGGACTTGCGGCGGCACCCGACAGGGACGTCCTGTTACTGAAACGGGCACTGCCACTCAGCCCGAACGAGGACCGGTTCGAACAGTAGCCGCACCGGGCCGCGCCGTGGACAGAGACACGGATCGCACAGTGTGGCGGATGAGGGGCACCCGGCATTCTGGTATACGGGCTCAACGCAGCGTGTTGCAGGCCCGGCCAGGAGGAGTCCCGGGAGGAGCAAGGTCGATCAGTCAGGAGCGTCTGCTCCGGCTCCTGCAACACCAGCACTGTAACCGCGCCAAGGTGGCTCGGAGATGACCACGGACCAGTGGCCCGGCGTGCACGACGGACTGCCGAACGGTACGCAGGAGGAACACCGTGCCCCAACCCAACGTTCTGTTCGTCTTTCCCGATCAGCATCGGGGCGAGTGGCTCGGCAGCCGGGTCGACAATCCCGGCGTGCGGACGCCAAACCTGGATGCCCTCGCGGCACGCGGCACGGCGTTCACGAACGCCCTGACCCCATCGCCGCTCTGCTCGCTCCCCAGCCCGGGCCTGTCTGGCGCACGGTCGCCGCTACGACGCCCAGCCCGTCAAACACAACCAGCACGACGTCGACGTGAGTCTGCCCAACCTCTATCGTGCGATGCGCGATGCCAGCTACGACGTGCTTGGCTGCGGCAAGTTCGACCTGCTCAAGGGCGCGATGGACTGGGGGCTCGACGGGCAGCACGGCGACGCGCTGCGTCGGCTTGGCTTCACGGGAGGAATCGACAGCGCGGGCAAACACGACTGCCTCATCGCGGCCAACAGAGGGCTCCCCGAGCCTTATGCGCACTTCCTCTCC
>PBVL01000163.1 GCA_002728675.1 Gammaproteobacteria bacterium | reverse complement strand
GTCTCTGATCAGATTGCGGTGATGTATCTTGGGCATATCGTCGAAATGGCCGCAGCGCGTGACATCTATTACCAGCCGCGGCATCCGTACACTCAGGCGCTTTTGTCCGCGATTCCCGTGCCCGATCCGCTCGCGTCTACCAACCGGGTCGTGCTCGAAGGAGAGGTGCCTTCGCCGATCAATCCGCCGGACGGCTGTCGATTCCACACGCGGTGTCCGCATGTGGCTGAGGGGTGCCGGGATCAGGTACCCGATCTCGAACCTGTCGGGGAGGCCGGTTCCGTGGCGTGCCACCACTGGCGGAGAATCGCCGCCGACGGCTAGCGTCCGCCTGACCGGGGTGACTGATTGGCCATCTTGAAGCACCGCCGGTGCCGCGCTCCCCGCTGCAGGTGAGCGAATGTTCCGTGAGGTGGGCAGGGCCGCCATCGGGATGGACGCCCTGGGACCCTGCGCCATTGGCACAGATGTTCCCGGTGGGCGTGTGTCCGATGGGAGCGCGATCCGGCGCCTGCGTTAGAATTGCGCTTTTCCTGTAAACGGGGCAGACCATGGCTCAGGATCTCAGCGAGTTCCGCTCAGAAGTCCGTGATTGGATCAATGCGAACCTGCCGGGTTCGATCAAGGGCGACCTGAGCGCCCAGATGGCGGGTGCAATGGGCGAACGCGAGCAGGATGGTGACGCGCTGCTCTGGCGGCAACGGCTGGCGGAAGCGGGCTACGGCGCTCCGACCTGGCCGAGAGAATACGGCGGTGCCGGACTTTCGCAGCCGGAAGCCCGCGCGCTTGCGCAGGAACTGGATGCTGCGGGTGCGGTGAATCCGATACCGGCAATGGCCGGTATGGGTGTGACGATGGTTGGCCCGACGGTGCTGGAATACGGGACCGACGCGCAGAAAGCAAAACACCTTCCCGGGATCGCGAGCGGTGAAGTCCGCTGGTGTCTGGGATTGTCCGAACCCAATGCCGGATCGGACCTCGCGTCACTGACCACCAAGGCCGAGGATGACGGCGACGCGTGGGTGCTGAACGGCCAGAAGATCTGGACGTCGGGAGCTGACCGTTCGCAGTGGTGCGGCGCGCTCGTCCGTACGGACAGCAACGCCAAGAAGCGTGACGGGATCAGCTTCGTCATGCTCGAGATGGACCAGGAGGGCGTCGAGACTCGGCCCATTCGGCTCATCGCGGGTGCGTCCCCGTTCTGTGAAACCTACTTCAACGACGCCCGTGCGGAGAAGGATGATCTGCTTGGCCGCCGGAACGACGGCTGGAGCGTCGTCAAGCGTCTGCTGCAGCACGAACGACAGTCCCAGACCGGTGCGCGTGGCGGCGGGGGCGCGACAGGTCCCACGATTCAGGAGATGGCCAAAACCTACGTGGGCGAAGAGGCGGACGGACGCCTTGCTGACCCCGACCTGCGCTCCCGCCTGGCAAGCCTGCTCATGGCCGAGAAAGCGCACGGGCTGACCGCCGCACGGATCGTCGCTGAGGCACGCGGCAACCCCAAAGTATCCGCGGCGGCATCGATCCTGAAGAATTCCGCCACCATGGTGGCGCAGACGCGCGCCGAACTCACAATCGAGATGATGGGCAACCAGGGACTCGGCTGGGAAGGCGACAGCTTCAATGACACGGAGCTTGCCACCGTTCGAAACTGGCTCTCCGGCAAGGCGATGTCGATCTACGGTGGCTCGTTCGAGGTCCAGAAAAATATCATCGCCAAGAACATCCTCGGTCTCCCCGAGACAACGCAGAAAGGCTGAGGAGTCAACAATGGCAGCACTCGACGAAGAACAGACGCTCATCCGCGATCAGGCGAAGGCCTGGGCCAGCGAACAGGCACCGGTGCAGAAGTTTCGCGAAATGCGGGACAGCGGCATCGAGTCCGCCTTCACCCCTTCGACCTGGAACGAAATGGTCGACATGGGTTGGCCCGGAATGATCATCCCCGAGCAGTACGGCGGCTCGGGGCTCGGATTCCAGACTTTTGGATTGATCCTGGAGGAGACCGGGCGTCAGCTCACGGCGTCACCGCTGTTTGCATCCGCGTTGGTCGGCGCGTCCGGGATTATCCTCGGCGGCTCGGACGCGCAGAAGCAGCAGGTGCTGCCGCGCATTGCCGACGGTTCGGCAATCGTGACGTTGGCCGTCGATGAGGGCCCACGCCACATTCCATCGCGGACGTCGCTTGCAGCCGGACGGACGGCCAACGGCTTCAGTCTGTCCGGGAACAAGGCGTTTGTCGTGGAAGGCGCGGCAGCGACCGCGTTCATCGTAGCGGCACGCACGAGCGGCAGCCCCGGTGAGGCAGACGGGATCACGTTGTTTCTCGTGCCCGCGGATACGGACGGAATCAGCCGCACGCGTCTGGTTACGGTCGACAGCCGCGGATACGCCAATGTCGCGTTCGATGGAGTCGAGGTCAGTGATGACGTGGTGCTCGGGTCCGTCGACGCGGGCGCTGGCCTGCTGGAGACCATCCTCGATCGGGCGCGTGCCGGGGTTGCAGCGGAAATGCTCGGGACTGCCGGTCAGGCGTTCGACATGGCCCTCGAGTACCTGAAGACCCGCGTGCAGTTCGGACAGGTGATTGGTTCGTTCCAGGCGCTTGGACACCGTGCGGCGGATCTGTTCACCGAGATGGAACTGGCCCGCTCCTGCATGGAGGCGGCCCTGCAGGCAATCGACAACGATGCCGATGATGTCGCGCTGATGGTGTCACTGTCCAAGTGCCGCACCGGTGAGTTTCTGCACCACATGTCGAACCAGCTTATCCAGATCCACGGCGGGATCGGCATGACGGACGAGTTCGACGCGGGCTTCTACCTGAAGCGTGCACGGGTCCTGGAGAATCTCTACGGCAATCAGGCGTTTCACCGTGACAGGTTCGCGCGTTTCTCAGGGTTCTGATTGTCACCTGCGTGCCCCGAAAGGTCAGTCAGCTGACTCTTCGAGGTACCAGGTCGCGGGGTGGTAGGCCATTGTCCAGCGGTTGTCCCAGCCCCAGGTTCCGTTCGGGATCACGTTTTTCAGACGGCTGCTGACGACCACTGGGTGGGGCGCGAGTCCGACCGTGCCAAGTGTCCAGAGATTGTCCGCGCCAACCTGCAGCAGGTGGTGCCCGGCCTCGAGGCGTCGCGCCGGGCTCGTGCTGGTCCTCAGTTCGTCGGTCCAGTACTGCAGGTCCTTGATGATGGCCGGAGGCTCCTCGCCGATTCGCCCCGCGGTCTGGTAGTAGCGCGCCCAGTCGTTCCACATGGACGCCCACCACCCGGTAGTCCGTGGCACCCACCAGTCCGGCGTCAGCGGAAAGAGGATGTCCGTGACGCGTCCCCCGTGCCAGACGGACATCTGCATCTGCCCTGCCTGTGCCCTTGCTGACTGGAGGCTGCGGTCAACAAGCTTGATGCGCAGGTCGATGCCGATCGACCGCCAGTAGTTCGATATCAGTTCCATGGAGATGCCTTTGGGCGTCTCGAAGTCGAGAAACTCCATGGTGATGATCAGCGGGGACCCGTCGGGGTAGTCGCGGTAGCCGTTGCCGCTCGCGTCGAGCAGGCCCATGTCGTCCAGCAGTCCGCCGGCTTTGGCCGGGTCGTACTCGATGTGTGCCCTGGTCCATTCCGGCCTGTACCACCGGCTCGTCGGATGCACGCTCACCTGACTCGGCGTCCCTCGCCCGAAGTAGATGATGTCGTTCATCTCCTGTCGGTTGATCGCGTGTGACAGGGCCTTGCGAAAGCGGATGTCCCAGTACAGGGCACGGAGCCTCGCATCGTCGACGTTGAAGTTGAACTGCACCACGACGTCGCTCGTATGCAGCCGGCGCCAGATCAGCACGTCGATGAGTCCGGTGCGCTCGCCGAGTTTCAGAAGAGGGATGTCCTGGGTGCGCAGGGTGTAAGCCGCAAAGTCCAGTTGCCCGGTTGCCGCCTTGGCGGTGACCACTTCCGCATTGTCGAGAATCGCCTCGGCGTCGATCGAATCGATGTAGGGCAACTGCTGGCCGAGCCGGTCGACCTTCGGGTAGTAGGGGTTGCGTTCGAAGCGCAGCATGGTCGGCGCCCGCCCAACCAGCCTGAAGGCCCGCAGGGTAGGGACGTCACTACATTCCTCGATCGAGGCGCCCCTGAGCGCGCTCAGCATCGCCATCCACGTCACGAAGCCGAGTTCCTTGACACGCGCGTCGACGGCCTCTTTGGGCGCCGTCGCGGGGTGCAGGTTGCGGAAGTAGTGTTCCGGGTCGACGAAGTCGTGGCGCTGGGCCAGGAAGTTCACAAAGAGCGGGTTCGGCTCAGGGAAGACGTACCGAAACGTCAGTTCGTCGATCTTCTCGATCTTGCCGCCGAGGATGAGCCTCGAGGTCACCGGCGACATGTCGGGGTCCATCCAGATCCGGTCGAACGAGAAGATAAAGTCGTCGCTCGTCAGTCGCTCCCCGTCGGACCAGCGAATGCCCTCGCGCAGGCGCACCGTCGTGATGCGCCCGTCAGCGCTGACGGTCCAGCCTTCCGCAAGGTTGGGCAGCAACGTGCGCATGTCAGCGGCAAATGTCAGGGCCGGCTCCCAGTTGAAGAACTGCCAGCTGTCGCCCTGGGTAATCATGGCCTTGCCGCCAAAGCGTCCGGGCTCAGCGTAAGGTTCGAGCACGATGGGGTCGGCCGGGAGTCGGTCTTCGACGGGTGGCAGGTTCTTGCCATCCAGGAACGGACTTTGGCTGAAGCTTTGGACACCCAGGTCCCGTGCGGTGGCAGGCGGTCTAAACCACGCAGCCGGCCAACCCGTTTCCTGAATCATGGCTGCGGCAGCCGGGTCGTCCGCCGCATTGGCGGAAGCCGCAAGGCAGGCGATCGCACAGCAGAGCGCCGAAAGGGCAGAGCGGGTTGGGGAGCGTTCCTTACGCATGTCGCCACTATAGGGGAGTCGGGCGGACGGTGCCGGCCCCCGCAACTCAAACCAGCGTGGCTGCATCTCCGATCCGGAGTCGACCCGGCGTCCGCACGGTCGCATAGACGCCCAGCTTGTTGTCTGCGTGCGCCTCGAGGTCTGCAATGACCGCTGGATCGTGGGGCACGATGCCGTGACCGTGGGTTGTCATGACGCAGCGCAGGCAGTCGACCGCGATGTCGAACTCCGCCTCGCCGACGCGCAACGTCCGCCCGACCCATGCCCGTTCAGGGAACGCCTCGCCCGTCTCGGTCCGCAGCAGAACGTTCGGGCGAAAGCGGGACAGGGCGAGATTGCGCGCGGGCGCCACGTTGCCCAGGTGCAGCAGCGACTCCGTGGTCATGATGAGGATTGGGTAAGCGTCGTAGTAGCCCCGGGACAGGTCGCGCAGTTCGTTCAGGAACGTCGGGAAGGTGTCGAGATCGCGCCTTCCCGTGACGGCTTCGGCGTCATCGTCGAAGGCGCCTTCGAGCGCCGCGGTGTCCGCAGCCGTAGGGTTCCCCGCGTGGAACCGGGCCAGCACTGTTGGATTGAGTATTGGCCAGACCGAAACGGGACTCTGCACGAGTTCGCTCAGTGTCGGAGCGGCGTCGCCCGCCGCGATGGAAAGCTCACCGCCGTCGGGCAATGTGACCCATGCGGGTCTGCATCCCTGCTCTGGCGGGTCGCCGGAATAGCGCGCCGAACAGGCCATCAGTTCGGGGAATCGCTTGCCACAGCGAATGCCGCCCCGCGCCTCGTCCCGGAGCGCCCAGGCGCGATCGCCCGGTACACCCCGTTTGCTGACGCGGAGCGCGCCGAGGCGTTCGCCGCCCATGCTCTTCACGGGATACCGGTAGAGCGCTTCGGTCGTGGCAGTCACAGCGCCGGCAGATCTACCAGGGGTGCAGACGCACGGGCATCGTTGCGTACCCGCGCACGAAGCTCGACTGGACCCGCTCCACCTCGCCGACAACTTCGATCATGCGGAACCGATCCAGGATCTCTTCCCACAGGATGCGCAGCTGCATCTCGGCAAGCCGGTTGCCCATGCACCGATGAATGCCGAAGCCGAACGAGAGGTGATGGCGCGCGTTCGCACGGTCGATGATGAACTCGTCCGGGTGCTCGATCTCTTCTTCGTCACGATTGCCGGACACGTACCACATTGCGATCTTGTCACCTTTACGGAACTGTTTGCCGTGGAACTCCATGTCACGGTTGGCGGTCCTTCGCATGTAGGCAAGCGGTGTCTGCCAGCGGATGATCTCGGAGACCATGTTGGGGATCAGGTCCCGGTTGGCCCGCAGCTTGTCGTACTCGGCCGGGTTCTGATTGAGTGCGAGGACGCCGCCCGATATTGAGTTCCGCGTGGTGTCGTTACCGCCCACGATGAGAAGAATCAGGTTGCCGAGGAATTCCATCGGCTCCATGTCGCGCGTGTCTTCGCCGTGCGCGAGCATGGAGAGAAGATCCGGTCGTGGTTCTTCGGCGGCACGCACGTCGCGCAGCTTCGTGAAGTACTCGAGGCATTCGAGCAGTGCCGCCCGACGAACCGGTTCGGGCGTCGGGCCGCCCGCAAGTTCGCCCGACGTTGCCATGTCCGACCAGTAGGTGAGTTTTCGGCGTTCATCGAACGGGAAGTCGAAGATCGTCGCGAGCATCTGGGTCGTGAGTTCGATGGAGACCAGGTCGACCCAGTTGAACGTCTCGTTCGTTGGCAGCGAGTCGAGGATCGCCGCCGCCCGCGAGCGAATCGTCGATTCGAGCCTGGCAAGGTTCATCGGTGCGACGACACCCTGCACGGTCTTGCGCTGCACGTCGTGCCTGGGCGGATCCATGCCGATGAAGTTGACCGTCTGGAAGTCTTCCGGCCGGTCGGCGAGGACAATGCCAGGCGCGGACGAGAAGTCCTTGTGATTCTTCTCGATCTCCATGATGTCGCGGAACTTCGTGACGGACCAATACGGACCAAAATGGCTGGTCTCGCAGTAGTGCACGGGGTCTTCCTGACGCAGACGTCTGAAGTAGTCCCAGTGTTGATCGTGCTGCATGAGGTCTGCACGGCTGACGTCGACCGAATCGAGGTCGACGGTCCATGCGTCGTTTGTCAGGTTGGTGGCTTCAGACATCGGGCGCTCCTTGGCTCAGCGGATGATGCTTGGGTAGGTTCGAAAATGACAGACCCGGCCGAAGCCGGGTCTGCTGGTTTGCGGAGGCGGAACTCAGTACGCGCCCAAGCGGTACCGGAATTCCAGTCCCTATGCGGGGCAACGTCGGTGTTGCCGTCCGAAGATAGTTGAATGGCTCACCCTCGGCATTCATGTTGCGGATGCCGATCTCGTCCGTAATGTTGTTCACGAAGAGTGAGGCCTCCATGAGGTTGTCGGTCGACGTCCAGGTGACCCGGGCGTCCCACCGATACCACTCGTCCGCGAGGTCGAGGGGCTGTCGGTGATGTCAAACCGCACTTCATCGGTCCAGGCGACCGATGTCAGGAAGTCGACGGTGCCCTGGGCAATCTCGAGGCGGTACTGACCACACAAGGCCCACTTCTCTTCCGGGACCCGCTGTAGTTGATTGCCGTCGGTCCGGTTCGAGCGTTCCGCCGCCGGATAGAGCGTTGCGGGCGAGAACGGATTGTTGTTGTCCACCAGACCAACCGCTCCGGTTTCGACATCCACGAACTCTCCGTCGTAGGTCGCGTCGGAGTAGCTGTAATTGCCCCCGAGCGTCAACTCGTTGGTGGCGAGCCAGAGGACTTCGAGTTCAAGTCCCTGGTTGATCGCGCCGGGATGATTGCGAACGGATGTCGATGGCCCAAGAGCGCTCTGGCCGACAAACTGCAGGTGCACGTTTTCGTAGTCGTAGCGATACAACGAGCCGTTCACCTGCAATGTGCCGTCGAGGTGCTGGCCCTTGTAGCCCAGTTCAAGGGCCAGGACGTCTTCAGGATCGTAGGTCGGCGTTGTCGAGAAAAAGCCCAGGTTGAACCC
Source organism: Gammaproteobacteria bacterium (assembly GCA_002728675.1). Lineage (GTDB taxonomy): Bacteria > Pseudomonadota > Gammaproteobacteria > Pseudomonadales > Azotimanducaceae. Next base: position 11,886 of record PBVL01000163.1, on the reverse strand, counting down.
ACCTGCGCGGGAGCCAGTCGTTGCGGACAGATACCACAGTTCGTTGTCATTCGGTGTGTGGTCGACGTTGCCGCGCCACGTGATGTCGTCGAACGCGTTCTCGACTTCGCGATAGATGGACGCGGAATACGGCAAGCCGCGGAATCGGATGGGCGCTGCGCCGGTCGGATTGCCGCGCGTGTAGGGAACAAGCTACAAAGGTGAGCCACTGGCGCCGAGCGGATTCGGAGTCACCTTCCATACGGCGCTGACGCCCCCGCGTTCGCGGAGAGCGTCAGGGGCGGACCTTGGTTGGACTGCGCGGGGCGGTCGGCCTCAGGCGGTGGGCTGTCCCTGCGGACCCCGGATCAACGCGCCGGGCAAGGCTCCGGTCGCCTCGCCGGCTTCGTAGATCGGGACGCCATTCTTGATCGTCGCGTGATACCCGCGTGCGCCCTGAATGAGTCGTCGGGCACCCGTGGGCAGGTCGAATGCGATGCGCGGCATGTCCACGCCGAGCGTATCGAAATCGATCAGGTTGACGTCGGCCCGGTAGCCGGCGGCAAGCCTGCCCCGATCCGCGAGCCCGTGCAGGCTTGCGGTCCCCATCGTCTGTTTGTGGACGATGAACTCGACGGGCAACTGACTGCCGCGGGTGCGGTCCCTGGACCAGTAGGCAAGGTTGTGGGTTGGAAGACTGACGTCGCAGATCACCCCGCAGTGGGCGCCCCCGTCCGAGCCGCCGAAGTGTGTGTTCGGTGCCTGCATCATCTCGAAGGACGGGTCGAGACTGTAGTCGGAGTAGTTCAGGAGCGGGAAGTAGATGAGGCCCGCACCGTCCTGTGCCATCAGCGCGTCGTACGCGAGTGCCTCTGGTGTGGTCTCTTCGCGTTTCGCCCGTTCTGCGAACGAGGCGGAGCGAGGAGGCTCGTAGTTCGGCGGATCGCCCAGTTCGAACATCTTGTGCCAGCCTTGCAACAGGAGTTTGGCCTGGGCGGAGAGCGGTCGATCTTCGTGTGCGAGGATGGCGGCCCGGACTTCGGGCTTGCGCATCTCTGCATTGCGTTCTGCCCGGGACAGGCGCCGGATCGCCCGGTATGCGGACTTGCTCTGAAACGGGTGCAGACCGCCGTCGAGAGACATGAGGAGTCCCGCCGTGCGACCGGAGACCTGCGCGGACAGCCGCGCGCCTTCCGCGTCGGCCGCCGCCATGCCGGCGAGGACACGGCGATAGCTGGTCGGGTCGCTGTCGCCCTGGAAGACGTTCACGCTGACGGGGACCCCAAAGTCGCGCGACAGGTTGGTCATCCAGTGGAGGTCGCCGTCCTGCTCACCAAGATCCGAGGCCATCTGGAACACGCCGTGACCGGCCTGCTGCATCCCGCGCGCAATGCCGTACAACTCCTGTTCGCCCGCGTACGTCCCGGGGACCACCGCGCCGTCCTTCGTGCGGTGCACTGCCGTGCGGGAGGTCGAGAAGCCCAGCGCGCCGGCTTTCAGGCCGTCACGCACGATGTCTGACATCGCGGCAATATCGTCCTCCCCGGCCGTCGTTTCGGTCAGGCAGCGATCGCCCATGACAAAGGCGCGCACCGCGCAGTGCGGAACCTGCGTCCCAACATCGATTGCGCGGGACTGCCGGTCGAGCGCATCGAGATAGCCGCCAAAGCTCTCCCACTCCCACTCGATGCCTTCTGACAGGGCCGCGCCGGGAATGTCCTCCACGCTTTCCATCAGTTCGATGAGCCAGTCCTCGCGACCCGTGACGACCGGCGCGAAACCGACGCCGCAGTTTCCCATCACGACGGTTGTACAGCCGTGCCACGATGAAGGTGTGAGGTACGGATCCCACAGTGCCTGGCCGTCATAATGCGTGTGGATGTCGACCCAGCCCGGCGTCACGAGCAGGCCGTCTGCTTCGATCTCGCGGTGGCCGCGTCCCGGGACTTCACCCACCGCGACGATCCGGTCCCCTTCGATGGCGACATCGCCCGTGTACCGGGGGGTGCCCGTGCCGTCTGCGATCGTGCCTCCGCGAATGACCAGATCGTGCATGAATAGCTCCGCATTGTTGTTTTGTGCGGGCCACACTACTCGTTCCCACGCGTCAACGAAAGCGCGTCGCGGCGCAGAATCAGGAGCCCACGGCGGGGCCGCATCGGCCGGGTGCGCGTGGCCCGAGTGGGAAGGCCCGAGAGCGTGCTGCGTCTTCACATGGCCGCGCCAGGTGTCTTGCGTCCCGGTGCGACCTTTTTGGTTGCTGCGGCATCAAAGAAGATATGTCGAGCCTGTCAGGTGTATCCATATCCCCCGAAACGCTTCGCGGACTTCGGCGGCCGGAGCGGGGCGCTCAGGCAGATGCGTTCCGGGCGCTGTCCGGTTCACACGATGGTCAGCCGGATGCTCGGTGACACACACACGGCCGAGGAAGTCATTCAGGACACGTTCATCGACGTATTCACCAAAATTGACACCTTGCAGGAGCCCGACCGCTTCGTCGGCTGGGTGAGGTCCGTTGCGGTGAATCGCTGTCTCATGGCGCTGCGCTCACCGTGGTCGCGGCGGCGCGTCGCCGATGACGTCGATACGGTTGCCGGTGCCGAGGCAGACACGTCCCGGGGCCGGGACATTCTCGCGGCGCTCGACAGCCTTGCTTCGGATGCACGCATGGTCGTCTGGCTCTACTGCGTCGAGGGGCATGGCCACAAGGAAATCGCGCGGCTCTTCGGCAAGAGCGAGAGCTTTGTCCAAATCCCGGCTGCAGCGCGCGCTGGACGCCTTGTCAGGACGTGCGGCAATTCAGTTGGCCGCGGCAAACGGGGAGGGTGTGTCGGGATGAACGACCGGGACCCCAGGTTCGACGAGGTGGCGTCGCGTCTGCGCGAACTGCCCGAATGCACCCCGCCGGAGCGCATGTGGATTGCTGTCCGGGAAGGCCTTGTCAAGCGTGCCAGAACTGAACCGCGCGCCCACGCATACCGGGCCCCGCGATGGTGGCGCGCCGCGCTCGCGGCGTCCCTGGTTGCGGGCGTGCTGCTGTTTGTCGGGTACGGGACGGGCGAGCGTGACGCGTCGACGTTGGAGCCCCAGCGGGCCCTCGCCGACCGCATTACGATGCTCTCGCGGCGATCCCAGGCGCTGGAGCGGGAACTTGCCGAACTCCCGTCCATGCATCCAGAGGACCCCGCGACCCTGCGCGTACTCGCGGGCCGGATTGCCTCGGTGGACGATCGTCTGAGTGCGACGCACGTTGCTCCAACCCCCGCGACGGAGGCGCTCTGGCGAACCCGGGTCGATCTGATGGAGAGCTACACCCGGCTGCGGCGCGAGGAAGCTGATGCGCTGTTGCTGCGGGTCGTGTACTAACTGCGCCACGATGACGTGGCGCCACGGAGGTCATATGAAAATCAATCGAACAATGCGCACGCTTGTCGCGGGCGCCTGCCTTGCCCTGACGACATGCGGTGCCGTGGCGGACCCGGCCGATGCTGCGAGCGCGCTCGCTGAGGCACGTCAGAAACTGGACGCCGCCGCAAAACGATTTGCCGAACTCTCGGCCGTTCGCGACGAGAACGTGCTCGAGTCCGCGGAGGAACGGGCATTTCTCGGCATCATCCTGCAACCGGTGCCCGCGGATGCGGACAGCGGCGGACTCGCGGTCATGGGTGTGTCGCCCGGGAGTGGTGCGGAACTGGCCGGGCTGAGCGTGGGCGACATCGTGACGCGGATCAACGATGCCGACCTGACGATTGCCGATGAGCCGATGCTTGCCTTGCGCACCGCGATGGATGCCGTCAGCGCGGGTGACGTGGTGACCGTTGGCGTCATGCGGGACGGCGTCGACTCGGTGCTGGACGTCGAGACGGATGGCCGGCAGATCAGGCGGATGGTCCGGATCGGACTTGCAGGCGGCGCTGACGGAGGTGATACCGCGGCCTTCACCTGGATTAATGACACCGGCCTGCTCGTCAACGAGTTCGACTTCGATATCCGTTCGCTTGCAAAACGTCTCGACGAAAAGTTCAGGGGCCACGGCGCCGCATTTGCAACGCCCGTGCGTCCGACTATGCATCTCGTCGATGTCGGAGAAGCACTGGGTGAGTACTTCGGGGTCACAAGCGGCGCGCTGGTGATCAATGCTGGCGACGATCATCCGCTGCGCCCCGGTGATGTGGTGCAGGCGATCGGCGACGATGTTGTCAGGACTGCTGCAGATGCCTATCGTCTCCTGCAGCGACTCGGCGCGCCCGCGAGTGCGCAGGTGGTTCGCCGGCAGGCGATGACCACTGTGGAAATCACACCCGGCGCGATACCGGCGGCCGGACAGATCGAACGGCAGGTCATTCGCATGCGCCGATAGCCTGTCGCGCGCCGGCGCGCCATGCGAGCCGGCGCGCGAGCGCGTATATTCGGGGTGACTTCCCGAGGACGAACGCGTGAACAACGATCCGGTCGACGTATTGATCATTGGTGCGGGCGCGTCCGGCGCCGCGATGGCCTGGAGTCTGGCCGACACACGCATGCACATTGTGTGTCTCGAGCAAGGCGACTGGATGAACCCGCAGGAGTATCCCAGCAGCGGGATGGACTGGGAGTCGCGCGCGTTCACGGACATGAGCATCAGTCCGAACCGACGCAAGCGCGAGACCGACTACCCGATCAATGACGCCGCGTCGCCAATCGCGGTCGCGAACTTCAACGGTGTAGGCGGTGGCACGGTCCTCTACGCGGGCCACTTCCCGCGCTTCCATCCCTCGGACTTCAGGGTGAAGTCGCTGGACGGCGTTGGTGACGACTGGCCGGTCGACTACGGGATGCTGGAGCCGTTCTACGCCGAGAACGACCGCATGATGGGCGTCTCGGGGTTGTCGGGCGACCCGGCCTACCCGCCGAAACAGTCCACCATGCCACCGCTGCCGATGGGACGCTCCGGCGAGGCGTTCGGCAAGGCGTTCAACAAGCTCGGCTGGCACTGGTGGCCGTCGGACGTGGCAATCGCAACCCGCGACTACGACGGGCGAGCCGCGTGCATCAATCTGGGTGCCTGTGGCTCTGGCTGTGCCCAGGGGGCGAAGGCGAGTACCGACGTCACGTACTGGCCGCATGCGGTCAGGGCGGGGGTCGAACTGCGCACCCGGTGCAGGGTGCGCGAGATCACCGTCAACGACGAGGGCATGGCATCGGGCGTCATCTACTACGACGAGGATGACAACGAGGTGTTCCAGCCGGCTGAAGTTGTCGTGATGGCGTGCAACGGCGTGGGTACCCCGCGCCTGCTCCTCAACTCGACGTCGACGGCGTTTCCGGACGGGCTCGCCAACTCGAGCGGTCTCGTCGGCAAGAACCTGATGTTCCACCCGTACGCCAATATCCAGGGAATCTGTGAAGACGAGATGGATGGCTATCGCGGGCCGCCGCTGTCGCTCTGGAGCAAGGAGTTCTACGAGACCGACGAGTCGCGTGGCTACGTGCGTGGCTTTACGCTCGAGCTCCATCGGGGCAGTCGCCCCGTCGCATCGGCCCTGGGTGGCATGCTGTCGGGCCGGATTCCGTGGGGCGAAGGGCACCACGATGCGTACCGACGGATGTTCAATCACGTGATCGGAATGTCGGCGATCTGCGAAGACCTGCCCGAGGAACACAATCGTGTGACGCTCGATCCGGAGCTCACGGACAGGCACGGGATTCCGTCACCGAAGATCGACTACACGCTCTCCGAGAACAGCCGGAAAATGCTGGACTTCGCGGTTGAGCGGGGCACGGAGTTGCTCGAAACCGCAGGTGCATACGACATCATGGTCGAATCGCCGATCGCGGCCGGCGGCTGGCACCTGCTGGGCACCGCGCGGATGGGCAAGGACCCGGCCACATCAGTCGTCAACGAGTGGGGGCGTTCACATGACGTGAAGAACCTCTTCATCATCGACGGCAGCATCTTCGTCACGTCGGCGGGTGTGAACCCGACTCAAACCATCCAGGCGCTGGCGCTCTACGTCGCCGATCAGATGAAGAAGCGTCTCGCCAACCTGTTCGACTGAGGCACCCATGAACACGATAGTCACAGACAGCCCCCTGTCCGAAGGCGATACCCGGGCGCTCGCCATGTTGGCCGGCATGATGATCCCGGCAAGTGAGTCGCACAACGTTCCGGCTGCGGATGACGACTTGATTCTGTCCGACATTCTCGGAACCGCGCGCCAACACGCGGAGTTGCTGGAGGCGGGCCTTGCCGGCCTCGAGGCCCGTGCGCAGGAAGCGGGCGGCACGTTCACCGAACTCGATGCAGACCAGCGACAGTCACTCGCGCAGCAGACCCAGGCGAGTGATCCCGCGTTTTACCGCGTCCTGGTGAGCATCACCGTGCAGTGTTACTACCGCGACGCGCGGGTCATGGAGTCGCTCGGGATGGAGGCCCGCCCGCCATTCCCGAAAGGCTTTGAGGTCCCCGAGGGAGACTGGTCGCTGCTGGATCCTGTGCGGGATCGCGGCAGGATCTGGCGGGAGGCGTGAGCGGACTGACGCCAACCGAACTCGATGAGTTCCGTCAACGAGGGTTCCTTGTCAAACGGGGTCTCTATGCCGACGCCGACCTGCAGCCGCTGCGGGTCGCGATCACGGCGGCGCTCGATGCCGAATGTGACCTGCTGATTGCGCAGGGCGCGATGACAGAGGCGGAGGCCTGCTGTGACGCGCCCTTCGAGACCCGGTTTGGCCGGGTCGTACACGGCCTCGACACCGACAGCCCCGCGCAGCGCCGCATTCTCGCCTCGATGCAGGACCTGTTCCTGACGGGGCGTGTCGAACACGCCGCGGATTCGGCGGCGGTGGCGGATGCGCTGCTGGCGTGTATCCGGCAGGAGACAGTCCTCGACTGCGTCACGTCCGTGATCGGTGAAGACATCATCGGCAGTTCGACGTTCAGAATCCGCGGGAAGATTCCGCTTTGGGAGTCGGGTCGGGACCAGCCTTACTTTCCTGGCGAAGTCCCCTGGCACCAGGACGCGGGCTACATGCTGGCGCACTGTGACGCGCACCTGATCGTGACGTGTTGGGTGCCCCTCGTCGACGCGACGGTTGGAAACGGCTGCATGCATGTCTACCCGTGGCGCTTCGATCAGGGCGTATTGCCGCACTATTTCGGGCGCAGGGATCGCTACATCTGGATCCCGGACGATCATCTGCCAGACACCGATCCGGTGCCGGTCGAAATGCGCGCGGGTGATGTGCTTTTCCTGACCAACATGACGCCGCACGCAACGTTCGACAACGTGTCGGACACGACCCGGTGGAGCATGGATCTGCGTTACGGTCCCATGTCGATTCCCAACAATGTCGATGAGGCGCCCGAGAGTTACACCGAAAGCCGGCGTCCCGATTCGATGGCGTGTGCGCCAACCGAAGCGGACTTTGTGATCCGCGACAGCGCCCACCCCGATCGGGATGTTGTCGACGGCGAGGTGTTCACGGAGATCCGCATGCGTTACGCCCGTCAGTACGTCAATCCCGGCAGGGGCTGGACGCACATTCGCGACAGGTGAGCCGACCGTCAGCATTCGTCCGATGGTAGCCTCCCGGCTATTCCAGTACGGGAGACGCGCGTGACACCTTCAATTGATCGGTTCGACTCCAACCCGCTGCTCGAAGTGGGCGGGGGCCCAGGGCTCGAAGAGAACGTCAACGGCCCTTCGCTGATTCGCGTGCCCGACTGGGTCGGCAACGCCCTTGGCCGCTACTACCTGTATTTTGCGCATCACGAGGGCGCGACCATCCGGTTGGCCTGGGCCGATCACATCGAGGGCCCCTATACGGTTCACGAGCCGGGCGCGCTGCACCTCGCGGATTCCTGCTTCCCAACGTCGCGGCCCGACGGCGTTCCGGACATGTTCTATGCGCACATCGCGTCGCCTGACGTGCATGTTCTCGAAGAAGAGCGCGAAATCCGGATGTACTTCCACGGCTGGCACAGCGACGGGCGACAGCTGACACGCGTTGCTACGTCGACCGACGGGTTGAATTTCACGGTTCGGGAGGAACTCCTCGGGCCGAGCTACTTTCGTGTATTCCGGCACGGCGGCGCCTGGTATGCCCTCGCAATGCCGGGGCTGCTGCTGCGGTCGGAGGACGGATTGACCAACTTCGTGCCGGGGCCAAGGCTTTTCAACAAGGACATGCGTCACTCAGCCGTCCTGCTCCACGATGATCTGCTGCACGTGTTCTACACACAGGCGCATTCCGCGCCGGAGTCGATCCTCTACGCGACCATCGATGTCTCGTCTGACTGGCAGGATTGGCGGGAAACGCCGCCGCAGTTTGTCGCCGCGCCGCAGACGTTCTGGGAGGGATCGGAGGAGCCGAACGAGCCTTCGAAGCGCGGTGCGATCCTGACGCGTGTCCATCAACTGCGCGACCCCGCGGTGTTCGAAGAGGGCGGCCAGACCTACCTCTTCTATTCCGGTGGCGGCGAGTACGCGATCGGCGGGTCACGCCTGACGCTCCCGGCATAGCCCCGCGGCCTCGCACTCCCAACAAAGGCTGCGCGCGTTGGGGGTATGCTTGCTCGCGCCCCAAATCAACAGGAACAAGAAGGACGGGATGGACGCGGATTACATTGTGGTGGGTGCCGGTGCTGCCGGCGGCGTGATGGCAGCACGGCTGTCGGAGGACGCCGGCAAGCGTGTGCTGCTGCTGGAGGCGGGCAGGGATCATCAGCGCGAGGGCAACAACGAGTCCATCCCCGACGCGGTTCGGTATGGCTACGGCAATCCTGGCAACGGCGGGCCAGCAGAGGTGCGTGGCCATCACTGGTATCCGGACTCGGAGAATCCACTTGCCCGGGAGCAGGCGTTTCGCGAAGGCGGTCTCTTTGGATTCACGGGTGAGGGAGTCCACCGCCACGCCGTGGATCTGCCGCGCGGCCGCGTCATCGGCGGCACCACTTCCGTCAACAGCCAGATGTGGGTTCGCGGCACGGTCGAGGACTTTGACTACTGGAGTTCCGAACTGGGTTGCCCCTCGTGGACGTTCGACAAGGTATTGCCGTTCTTCAACTCGATCGAGACGGATCTCGACTACGGTACCGCGACCCACCACGGTGACAGCGGTCCTGTCACGGTGCGCAGGCACCCGAGATCCGAGTGGCGTGAGGCAGACCATGCCTGGCATGACGCCTGCATCGCGGCGGGCTTCGGCTACTGTGAAGACTCCAATGCGCCGGGGACAGCAGGTGGTGTTGGTTCCCTCACGCTCAACAATGTGGATCGGGTCCGATTGTCGTCGGCGCTGACGTTTCTGGCCGGCGCGCGCGACCGTCCGAACCTCGGGATTTGCGGTGACTGCGAAGTGCTTCGCGTCGTTTTCGACACGTCCGGCGCCGTGCCGCGCGCGGTGGGGGTGGAGCTTGCCGATGGGTCGGTGTTGCGCGCGGCGGTGGAGGTCATTCTCTGCGGAGGAGCGATCGGCTCACCCCATCTGCTGCTGCGGTCCGGCGTCGGGCCCGCGGACGAGCTTCAGGCCGCTGGCATCGAACCGCTCGTTGATCGCTCCGGGGTGGGTCGCAATCTCCGCGATCACGTCGCGCTGCCTATGGCATTCCGGATGAAGGAGTCGATTGCTCCGAACAATGTCGATGGGTCCGCACATCCCATGCCGATGCACCTCCGCTATACGGCGGAGCCGATCGAGGGGATGCAACCGCTCGCGAACGACATGCTGTTCTATCTCGGACCGATGCAGAGCCAGGTGGGTGAACGGGAGCGCCTGAACGGACACAATTCCGCCGGCAATCGCATGTTCATCCTCATCCCCACGCTCATGTTGGAATTGGGCGCAGGGCATCTCAGGCTGCCTCCGGCCGGACTTGATGGTGCACCGGATCTCACCACAATGCCTGTCATTGAAATGGGCTGGCTGGAACACGAGGCGGACCGGGTACGCCTGAGGGAGGCGGTTCGCCTGGCGCTGAGGCTGACCGGGTCGGACGAGATGCGACGGGTGCTCGAAGGGCCCATTTCGCCCGCCGCGGACGAGCTCACGTCTGCCTCACCGGACGCGGCGATCGACGCGTGGGTTGCCCGCAACGTCATCACCTCGCATCACCAGAGCAGTTCCTGCCGCATGGGTGACCCGGGTGATGCGATGGCGGTCTGCGATGAGGAGGGCCGGGTGTTCGGCACAACGGGGCTGCGTGTCGTCGACGCGAGCCTCATGCCGGACTGTCCGCGCGCCAATACCCAGGTGACGACCTACATGATTGGCGAGCGCATTGCCCAGGTCATCAATCACGGCTCACTTGAGGCTGCGATCGCGGCAAGCTGATCTCGTGACGGCGCTGCCGCGCGTGTGCCGGTAGGCCACAGGCGCGGGATGGCAACGATCTGGGCGCCGAGCTCCCGGAGTTCGCGGTCCCGCCAGAGCGGTGGGATGCGGGGTCGTTGTTGTCGTTGTGGACGCGGCATGGGTTGAGATGTTGCGATGAGGCCGGTCAGACGAGCGAGGGTTCTGCCGCCGGGGCCGCCGTTGCCGGCTGCATCGCCCAGGCACACACGGCGGTACAATCGACCCGTTCACAATCAGGCGCCTTCTCATATGCGTGCAGTGCTCTGCGAGGAATATGGCGGTCACGAGAACCTCGTGGTCCGCGAAGTTGACGAGCCGGGTGATCCCGGCCCGGGTGAGGTCAAGGTGGCGCTCGCGACCCGCGAGATTCAGTTCAGTGATCTGGTGCGGTTCAAAGGAGAGTATCAGGTGTCCTCCGAGTTGCCGTTCGTCGCTGGCGGCGACGGCGGGGGTGAGGTGATTGCGGTGGGCGAAGGCGTGACCCGGGTCCGGGTGGGCGACACGGTGCTGAGTCCCGGCGGGTGCGTCGAACGCGTGGTGGTCGACGAACGGTCCGTGACGCCGTTGCCCGACTCGATCGACCTCGATGCGGCGGCGTGTTTTCGCGGCGCCTATCAGACGGCCCTTCTGGGTATGCAGCGTGCAGACCTGCAGCAGGGCGAAGTGCTCCTGGTGCACGGCGCCGCGGGCGGCATGGGGCTCGCGGCCGTCGACATCGGCAAGTTGATGGGTGCCACTGTCATAGGCACCGCGAGTTCCGATGACAAGCTTGCCGTGGTCAAAGAGATGGGCGCTGATCACGTGATCAACTATTCGGACGGCTTCCGTGAGGAAGTGAAGGCGCTGACCGGCGGCCTCGGTGCTGACGTCATTTACGATCCCGTCGGGGGCGACACCTTTGATGAGTCCATGCGGTGCGTTGCGCCCTATGGCCGAATCCTGATCGTCGGGTTTACCGGGGGCAGACCGGCGCTTGCCAAGACCAATCACCTTCTCGTCAAGGATGCTTCGGTGATCGGCTACACGATTGGCGGCCTCTCGAAGCACCGACCTGAGCAGGCGAGGCGCAATACACAGACCCTGTTCAGTTGGCTGGCGAGCGGTCGAATCCGCCCGTACATCTCGTATCGCCTGCCCATGGAGCAGGCCGTCGATGCCTACCAGCTCATCGTGGACCGAAAAGCCATCGGCAAAATCATGCTGACGAGCTGACGCCTGGGCCCCGGGGTGGGTGCCCGTGGCTCAGTCCCCGCTGCGAATGACCCGTCCCGGGCGCACGCCGGTCAGTTCGTCCTTTTCGAGAATGACCGCGCCGTTGCACAGCGTTGCGTGGTACCCAACGCCGTGCTGAATGAACCGTGGCGCCTCGAACGGCATGTCGCGCACGACCTCCGGCTGGCACTCGGCAACATGCTCCGCGTCGATGACGTTGATGTCGGCACGCTTGCCAACCTCGAGGGAGCCGCGGTCGTTCAATCCCAGAAACTGTGCCGGATTCGAGGTCAGTCGCCTGATCGCATCCGGGAACGAGAAGAGGCCCCGATCGCGGACCCAGTGTGAGAGCACGAAGCT
>PBVL01000138.1 GCA_002728675.1 Gammaproteobacteria bacterium | reverse complement strand
GGTTCCGTCGCCGCAAGCTGAGAGAGTCTCGAGCGGACAACTGCGGATGCCACGATCAGAACTGGCCATCACGTCGATCCAGGCGACGATCCTTCCGGTCAATCACCGGGGCGCCTGGGTGTTCGTGGAAGTCCGGACCGACGCCGGCCTCACCGGCCTGGGTGAGGCCAGCCACAGCGGCGACGACATGGCGCTGGCCGCCTTGATCGACACATTCGGCGAGCGACTGGCCGGCGACGATCCGCGTCAGATCAACCGTGCACTAGCGAAACTCGCGCGGGCCGACGCGGGACGCATCCACAACACCGCACTCTCGGCGGTGGAGCAGGCGTTGTGCGACGTGACAGCGCAAGCGTTCGGAGTCCCACTGCGGGACCTGTTCGGCGGCGCGACGGACGCTGCGCCCATTCCGCTCTACGCCAACATCAACCGCGGGGTCACCGACCGGTCCCCACGCGGCTTTGCCGAGGCTGCAAAGGCCGCCGCGCAGGCAGGCTTCGAGGCGATCAAGCTTGCACCCTTTGATGAAGTTCACGGCGCGCGCCGCGTTCGCACAGGTGGCAAGGCAGCGTGGCGCGACGGTGTCGCCCGGGTCATTGCCGTGCGGGAAGCCGTCGGGGCGGACGTCCAGGTGGCGGTTGACTGCCACTCCCGGTTTGACCTGAGCGAAGCGCTACAGGTTGCGCAGGCGATGGGCGACCTTGACCTCATGTGGTTCGAGGAAGCAGTGGACGTCTCCCGGATCGACGAGTTACGGGCTATCACGCGTACCGTCGCGATACCGACTGCCTCATGTGAAACGCTCTTCGGAGCGCCCGCCTTCCGGCCGTACCTCGATCAGCACGTTGTCGATTTCATCATGCCGGACGTCAAACACGACGGCGGACTGCGGGAAACCTGGCTGATCGCCGAATCAGCGCGGGGCACCAACGTGACCGTCTCACCGCACAATCCCGCCGGACCTGTCGCCACAGTCGCAAGCGCTCAGGTCATGTCCGCAAGCGCAACAACCGGGTTGCTGGAGTTTCCATTCGGGGAGGTCCCGTGGCGCGCTGACGTGCTGGACCCGCCCGAGTCCCTGGACAGGGGCCGCGTGGTGCTGAACGATGCGCCCGGTCTTGGCCATCGACTGAACCCGGACTTCATGAAGGACGCCCGGTTCACACTGCATCCGGCGCTCCGGACCTGAGTCATCAGCCGGGCCGGGACGTGCGCTGCAACGGGTGATGACCGGAGCACGCCGCCGAAGCATCGCTGAACCGCCCTCGTCGAGTCTTTCGGTCGCGCTGGAAGCCGGGGTGACCGCAGCGCGAACGAACCACCTGCAGGTGACGCGCCGCGTCCACCCTCAGTGATCGTGTGCGTGTTTTAGCAGATAGCCCGCGCCGTGCGGTGTATCAAGCGCGGAATTCTCGCCGTAGATGCGCTCTTTCATGCCGCCGTAAACCTCCCGGTTCGCACCAAGCCGCGCCAGTTCCGCAGCCCTGCGTGTGGCTGCCTCGAGCAGACCGTCGAGCTCAGCCGTGCCTTGTACGATCCCGGCTTCTTTCGCGTCTGGCCCCGTCCAGCGCCGCGCCAACTGAACCGTCTCGAAGAACGCGTTCATCGGAATCTTGTGCCGAAAGAGCGCCAGTTCAGCGTCCGGAATCCGCATGCCGAGTTCAACTTCGTTGGCACAGATGAAGCCGCGATCAGAGCGCATGTAACGCACGTCGTGACAGAGTGCGCACATGAAGCCGGCACCGAATGCGTGGCCGTTGATGACGGCGACCGACGGCAGCGGCAGCGTGATGAGCCTGCCCATCAGTGCCATGAACTCCGCACCAAACACCTTGCGATCACCGCCGCGGTGTTCACCTTCGGCCGACAGCCATGCGAGGTCGAGGCCGTTCGAGAAGAACTTCTCGCTGGACGATCGGGTGACGAGCGCCGCCGGACCTTCAGAGGCTTCGACTTCGTCGAGCGCCTCGGCAAAGGCACGTACAAAGGACGTGTTCCACCGATTCTCGCCGTCATCCATGGTGAGTACGAAAACGTCACCTTCCCGTTCCAGTTCGACCATTCCCCATCCCCTCATCAATGTTCAATCGCGTTCGTACTGTGTAGCGTCAGTGACCCAGCATCTCGTCGTCACGCAGGAGAACACCCTGCGCGAGCAGTTGTTCGACGTCGGCTTCCGCCATGCCGCACCAGTCTGCAAGCACGGACACATTGTGCTCGCCCCGGTGTGGAGCAGGGCCCCGTACTCCGCTCGTCGCGTTGGAGAAGCGATACGGCGACTGCACGATCGGTCGCGTACCTCCCGCCCGGTCGTCTATGTCGACAACGGAGTTTCGTGCCGCAACCGTCGGCTGCTCGCGCACGTCTTTCGCTTCGCGCGCGTCTCCCCAGGCAAGATTCATCCGGGCCATGCCCGCAACCATCGCGTCACGATCCTCGAACGTCTGCAGCCACGCGTCAGCGGCGGCGCGGCGCAGCCGGATCTTCTCTTCGAGCGATGCATCGGACGAAGCCGGATCGGGCAGACCGATGCGCGTCTTCAGCAGGTACCAGAAGTACTTGAACTCTGCGGAGATGAGCACCGGCCCGACGGACGTCTCCCACACCTCAGGGGGCACAGGCCCCGTTTCTTCCGAGTCTTCCAGGTCGTACTGCATCTGATCGTCGGTCGCGAGGGTTGCATCGATCATCGCCATGTCGATGTGCTGCCCGCGACCCGTGCGCTCCCGCATGATGACGGCCGACAGGATGCCAACAAGCCCGTGCAGACCGGCGTTCGTGTCGGCAACGGACAGCGGCAGGTCGCGCCTCGGAATCTCGCCGCGTCGCGCCTGCCGTGAGATGAGGCCAAGTTCCGCGTGAATCACCGCAGCGTAGGCCGGCCGCCGCGACTCGGGGCCGTTGTGCCCAAAGCCGGAGATGGACAGCATGATCAGGCGCGGATTCTCGGCAGCCAGCGTCTCGTAGTCGAAGCCGTGGCGGCCCATGACATCCGGCCGGTAATTCTCGATGACGATGTCCGCTTCGCGCACGAGGGGCAGAATGACATCGCGCGCGCCGGGTGCGCGAAGATCGACACAGATGTTGCGCTTGCCCGCGTTCTGCTGATGAAAATACCCGCGAATGTTGGCCGCTTCGGCCCCCCAGAGGCGCGTCACGTCACCGTCGGGAGGCTCGACCTTGACGACGTCGGCACCAAGATCCGACAGCATGCGACCTGCAAAAGGCCCCGCCAGCACACGGGCGAAATCCAGGACCTTGAGGCCGGCGAGCGGGTAGTTCGAAACGTCCAATGGGCAGCGCTCTCACGACAGGGAACGCGGAGTGTGCCCACTTACGGCGGCGCCCGCAAAGGCCCACGACGGACCCCCTGCCCTGAATCCTGTTGATTCGGCCAGGTGTGCGGCTCCGATCCCAGATCGACAAAAGTCCGCTACGTAGGTCTGATTGACTGCCCGCCCAAGGGCGGTCGGTCCCGAGCCTGCGTCAGACCGCGCGTTACCTCACGCGCGACAGTCCGAGAAGCGCCAGTCCGAAGACCAGCCCCGTCACAGGTGCCGGCACACTTTGCACGGGATCGAACTCGTCGCGATACTCCCACGCCAAAATGTCGTGGTTGCCGTAGTCGGCGCCCGTGCCCGAGGTGAAGCCGATGTAGGCATCGTCCTGACCAAGAATGGTCGGGAGGTCGAGAACACGCGTGAGATCAGGCAGCAACGAGCGGATACCGGTCTGGTTGGTCCGCACTTCCACCGTCGTGCCGTCGTAGTCGACCCACGCGTGCCAGATTTCGCCGTTGTCGAAACCGTCTTCGCGAACAGTGTCGTCCCCGATATTCGCGGTGTGCGGCGAACCCGCGCCGCGGTTCACGTTCCCATTGATGTTGACGCCGATGTGGTTGGAGCTTGGGTCGTTGTTAGCTGCATTGCACTAGGTGTCCCACTCCACGCCCAGACTGTTGCCAACCCCCGCGTAGCCAATCCCGCCGCCGGCGACCCGGGCCGAGGAACTGACCGACTGCGCGACGAACACGAGACCGTAAGCCCCGTTGATCGAGTTGCAGTCGAACAGACTCCCTCCAGGCGAGAAGATCCGAAACGAGAAGTACGTACTGAAGTTCGCAGCGTTGACGATCGTCTGGCTGAACGCGCTGCGCGACTGACTGAAGGTTGCCGGTGTAAGACGCAGGACGGAACCATATCCAATCACGGCGGTCGTCGCGTCACCGTTCAGGACAAGATCCGACACGTCGGAGAAGTCGGTATATTCGACGATCGCCGCCTGGCTGGTCAGCGCTGCAAAAGACAACGCGGCGGTTGCGGCGAGACGGCCGAATGCGTGTAGTGTGGATTGTTTGACCATTGGCACCCTCCGTGAGTTGGCAAGGGATCAGGCAATCCGCGTACCTATCGCGTCATATTCATAATTTTAAATTACTTTGGGAGGGCATCTGATCCGCATCCCGTCGCAAGTTGTAAAGAATCCCGACAGACAGAGGGCGATCAGCGCGCGACCGCCGGTGGCGCGCTGGCCAGGCGACGAGTGAACAACGCGCCCGAATGGACCGACTTGTGCGAAGCAAGCGGCATCACCTGCGGTCAGATCCGGCGCCTCGGGGAAGGCTACGACGCCGTCGTCTGGCGAGTGAACCGCGAACACGTCGTGAAACTCGCGAAACACGACGACGCCTTCGCACTGCTTCAGGCCGAGGCTGCGGCGCTTCGGTTGTTGGCCGGTGAGCTACCCGTGCGCCTCGCCGCGCCGATCGTCGAAGTTGCCCCGTCCGACCTTTGGGAGCATGGCTACAGCGTGCAAAGCTACGTCCCCGGCAAGCCCCTCACGGCCATCGGCCATGGAAACCTGGCCCATGCCAGGCAGATCGGTGAGTTTCTGCGACTGCTGCACACGATCACCCCGTCTCCGGAGCCGCGAAGTGCACTGACACTGCGTGATCGCCGAGCAGAAGCGCACATCTACCTGAGTCGTGCGGTGGCCTCGGTCTCGGAGCACCTGGGGCGGCCGGTTGCCGACACGGTCTCCCGTGAAGCGCATCGGGTGATCAACGATCACGTAGACGTCGACACGCGCCTGATCCACAACGACCTGCACAACGATCACATCCTCATGTCAGGCCAGAACATGGCCATCATCGACTGGGGCGACGTTGGCCTAGGTGACCCCGATGCCGACTTCCTGATGCTCTCGCTAATGACCGAGCCGGCGTTCTTCAGGACATGCGTCGCCGCCTACGGCCACCCGGACCCCGAGCGGCTTGACGCCAAGCTCGACGATCTTGCCCTGCTGTTCTGGCTGGTGCTCATCGCCTATGCGCCGGACCTGGGCTCAGCCGACGACATCGCGTACGGCTTGGACGGTCTGGGAGACTGGATGGCGCGGCGCACCTGACGGGCTCGCGTTCGCGCCTTCAGCCCTGCAAGGGCGCCTCCGTTCACTGGAATGGGCCGGGTCGCGCAGACAGCGTCACGCAGACCGGGTTTCGTCGGCCCGCTCAGCCGACGCCCGCGGCTTCGCGTTGCGAAACCGCAACACCCCGTCTTCCACAGAGCCGAACCGCAATGCGAGCGTGTCCAGCGCGTAGTTCTGATTGAGCTTCCACGGTTTCTCCGCGCCCTGCCTCGGCAGGATGTCGAGCGCGCGCCGCACGTAGCCCGACGAGAAGTCGATGAGCGGTTCCTCGCCCACAGATCCGTCCCGGGGCGCGCGGCACTCGCTGAAGCCATGTCGGCGCATGTGGTTCAGCAATCGGCACACGTACTCGCTGGTGAGGTCCGCCTTGAGTGTCCACGAGGCGTTCGTATAGCCCATCGAAAACGCGAGGTTTGGGACATCGCTGAACATCATGCCCTTGAAGACAAGCATCGACGCGGGCGACACCCGCTCGCCGTCAACACTCACGTCGAGATTGGCAAGGAAGCGCAGCTTGAGCCCTGTTGCCGTCACAATCACATCCGCGTCGAGACGTTCGCCTGACATGAGGACGATCCCCCGCTCATCGAACGTCTCGATCGTGTCGGTGACGACGCTTGCCGAGCCGGCGCGAATCGAGTCGAACAGATCACCATCCGGGACGAGACACATCCGCTGCTCCCAGGGGTAATAGCTCGGCGTGAAGTGCTTCCCGATGTCGAACCCGGGTAAGTCCGCCCGCACCCCTTTCAGCACCATCTCCCGCGCCTTCTGCGGGCTCCTGCGGCAGTAGGCAAAGAACCACATCCCGCCAACCACACGAAGCCATCGGCTGATCGCATAGACCCAGGTATCCGGCAGGTAACGGCGCAGCCGCTCCCCCAGCTTGTCCGCCGCAGGCATCGACACGACATACGTCGGCGAGCGTTGCAGCATTGTCACGTGCTCCGCCGCCTTCGCCATCTCGGGGACGAGGGTCACCGCGGTAGCACCGCTTCCGATCACAACGACGCGCTTGCCCGCGTAATCCAGGTCTTCTGGCCAGTGTTGCGGATGGACGACGTCGCCCTGGAACCGTTCGCGGCCTTCAAACGCGGGATTGTGACCTTCAGTGTAGTCGTAGTAGCCGCTGCACATGTAGAGAAAGCTGCAGGTAAACGTGGTTCGGCGACCGCCCGTTTCCGCCGTCACCGTCCACGTGGAGTCTGCACTGTCCCAGTCCGCCCCGAGGACCTTGTGGCCGAAGCGGATGTGCCGATCGATGCCGGCATCCCGTGCCGTATCGCGCACGTACTTCAGAATCGAAGGGCCGTCGGCGATTGCCTTCGCCTCGGTCCAGGGCCGAAACGCGTAGCCGAGCGTGAACATGTCGGAGTCGGAGCGAATACCCGGATAGCGGAACAGATCCCACGTACCCCCGATTGCGTCCCGCCCTTCGAGGATCACATAGCTGTGGGTCGGGCACTTGCCCTGCAGATGGTGCGCAGCGCCAATGCCGGAGAGTCCCGCTCCGACGATCACGACATCAAAATGCTCCATCAGATGCCGAGATCAAGGTTGTTGTAGTTGTGCAGCACGGTGCGGCGCGTTTCTTCATTGAACCGGTTCGCCTCGGCGTCATGGGCAAGGGGTTGATAAACGTACGGCTCTTCGTCGGGAAACCGTTGCGCACGCGCATCCACTGCGACCGGAATCGTCCGGGAGCGCGCGTGGATGCGTGCTTCGTCATAGCGCACCTTGCCGCCCCATCGGGCCGGCTCCACATTCAGAACGGACGCCCTGCGGTGAAAGCCGAACACGAAGGTTGCGCGAATCGGCCCGTTCTTGTTCGGGAAGGAGCAGTGCAGCATCTGCCGGTTGCAGAGTGCGACGTCCCCCGCCTCGCACAGCAGAGGGACTGCGTCAGGCAGCTCGTCCGAGCCGCCGTTGGCATCGATGAGTTCCTTGATCTCGATGTGGCCCTGGTCATGCATGCCCGGCACGATCCACAGCGCGTTTTCAGGCGTCGTCGGATAGAGCTGCGCCATGAAGTTGAAACCGTGGGTACCCGCGTCGAGGTCGGGACTGTTCCAGTGTGTCGTTCCGTCCTGATGCCACGCCACGGCCGCGCCGAGTCCCGCTGGTTTGACCCACAGCGCGTCCGTAAACGGCGTGAAGTCGGCGCCGTTGATCTCCTCGGTGATCTGCAGCAACTGCGGGTGACCATAGAGCCGCAGACAGGAATCACTCATCTCTAGATTCCCGGCAATCTGGAGCACCACCTCGTCCGGCGCGTCCTTCGGCGGCTCATGCTCCGCCATTTTCACGTGATAGCGGCCCCCTGTTGAGCCGGTCCCACCCATGGGGTCGGACAGCGGGCGGGCAAACTGAAAGACGGGCCGCTCGATGTCCATGTCGAGCCCGAGCGCCGGTCGCCCCTGCGAGTCCACCTTCGACTTGCTGTTGCAGGGCGCACGTTCGAGTACCCGTCTGAAGTCTTCCCTCAGGTCCTCGAGTTCGTCCCCGCTTACGACACCTTCAAACACGTAGAAGCCGTGTCTCCAATAGGCTTCGGTGATGTGCGGTGCAAGCTTGCCGGTCTCGTCGAACTCGATCGGTCCCCGGTTGCCGAGCGCGTAGACGCGCTCACGACCTTCAGCGAAATAATCTGTGGACATCCCGTCTACCGTATTGCCTGAATGAACCTGTCAGGATCGCTCAGATCGGCGGACAAAGGAAGTCGATGCCACGTGGCTGCCAACATCCACGGTTCATGGCCGTCCGTCCCACAACTGAACAATCACAACTGAACAATGGACGTCCCCATGGACGCCGTGAAAACACGATCTCGATTCGATGCATTGCGCTTTACCGAGCCGCCGCAGCGGTCGAACCCGTCCACACCAGCCAGTTCCCGGGTAACACGGTCGGCGGCCATCACGTCCGGACCACCCGCGAATCGGATCATCCCGGATTCATCCACACCGCCAACGCCAACTGGCCAAAATTCTTGGAGTAAACTCCGCGCTCGGCCCACCGCATGGAAGGGGCTGCCAACACGGAGAGGCGCATGAAAGCGTGGCAAATGCCGGAACTCGGCGACCCTTGGGATCTTCTGCAACTTGCTGAAGTGACGTCCCCCGTACCGGACGCCGAGTCCGTACGGATCCGGGTTGAGGCGACCGACCTCAACTTCGCTGACATCCTACAGTGCCAGGGCAAGTACCAGATACGCCGGGACCCACCGTTCACACCGGGCATCAACTCGGCAGGAACGATTGTCGAGGCCGGCGCGGACTCCGGCCTCGAGGTTGGCCAGCGGGTCATTGGCCCAACCATGGAGGGCTTCGGCGGATACGGTGAAGAGGCGCTCCTGCCCGCGATCCAGTGTTTCAAGCTGCCTGACGCGGTGCCGTCGGTGGCTGCGGCCGGTATGCACATTACGTTTGGAACGTCCTGGTTTGCGCTTCATCACAGAGGCCGTCTGCAACCGGGAGAGACTGTCCTCGTGCTTGCCGCAGCGGGCGGCGTGGGCTCAGCCGCTGTCCAGATGGCCAAGTCACACGGCTGCTGGGTCGTCGCCGCCGCCGGCGGCGACGAGAAGACGCGCCTTTGTGCTGAGCTTGGCGCTGATGAGGTCATCGACTACACGAACGAAGATCTGTACGAGCGGGTCATGGCACTGACCGACAAGCGCGGCGTGGACGTCGTGTATGACCCGGTCGGCGGCAACTACTTCGACGTGGCCCGGCGTCTGCTCGCCTGGGAAGGCCGTCTGCTGGTCGTGGGATTCGCAAGCGGAACGATCCCCTCCGCGCCAGCAAACCATGCGCTCGTCAAGAACTACTCGGTCGTCGGCGTCCACATGGGCGGCTACCGCGAGCGCGATCGGCGGCCGCTTGTCCGCTGTTACCGCGAACTGCACCAGCAGTACATCGACCGCAAGATCGATCCCTACATCAGCGAGGTGGTCGGCTACGACGGCATCCCGGAGGCGCTACACCGTCTTGGCCATCGCGGCACGACGGGGCGTCTGGTCTTCAACCCGGAGAAGTGAATCCTACTCTGTCGATTCGTCCCGGCCGCGTAGCGCATAGCACAATACGCCGTTCCAGCTCGTCCTCCACAAGGCCGATACGTCGCGCCTTCACGGTCTGACGCCAGTCCGGGCAGTTGCTGAAATCAATCGTCAGCAACGTCTCCGCACAGCGTGAAAACAGGCGACGCCCCAACATCTCGTCACCACCCCCAAGCTCACTCGTTTGCAGATTCGTCGTGAGGAACGTCCCAGCCCGCCCAAGTTCGTAGCGCCGTTCGAGCAGGTGCAACACAATCTGGACCTGCGCCGGATCGCCCTGGGGATGGATGTCGTCAATGAACACGACCCGCGCGGTCTCGAGCGCGTCCATCGCTGCGCGCCTTGCACCGCGCACCACCTCGACGAGCTCCTTGAAGCCGATGTAGATGAGGTCGGTTGGCTGATATCGATAGCCCGCCAGACGCATCTGAAAGTCGCTGATTGCTTCCCAGAACTCATCCGCCGGAGCACTGCGCTTCTAGTAATCGTGGCCCTGGCTGGTCAGCGTGGTATAACCGACTTCGCTTTCGGTGGCGCGTGACTCCTGCACCGAGCGCAGCGTGTACTGGCGAAATGCCCGCTGGAGTACGTCTCCAAAATTTTCATGGACATGGTGCAGTTTCCGGTCGAGTTCCTCCCGCAGACGTCGACCGTATGCGGCCATCAGATGTGTCTTGCCCGTCCCGGGAGGACCGTAGAGGTATCCACCCACTGTCGGCGCAAGCGGGTCACCGCCGTCGCAGACGGCATTGTCCCCTTCGAGCAGCATGCTGAAGAACTCGATCGCCCTGATGTCCGCGTCGCCCGGATTGACGATCTCCGCGGGGCGGCTGCGCAACAGACCGCGCAATTCCTGCTCCGGGAGACTCTCGATTTCCAGTTGGCGACTGGTCAGTTCACAGTGCTGGTAGGCTTCGGGGATCTCGCAGTACTGCTGCATCCCGGCGTAGACCTGATCGATAACGGCCGCTTCGAACTCGGTCGCGGTGATCGTCCCGGCCTCGATCTTGTCGAGCAGCGTACGGTCGTTGACCGGCGGTGCTGGTAGGTCGTCCATGGGCAGCGCCGATCGTCAGGTCGGTACATCATAGCTGGCGACATAGAGGTGACGCGCGGCCCCAGATCAGACGAGCAGCCAGAGCCTTCAACCATCAGGTCGGTTCGGCTGCTCGATCACCTTCGAGAGTTTCATCAGCGCGCCTCGGACGTGAATGAGTCCATGGCGTGCTGAGGCAGGGAACCTGCTGACGTTGTCGGCGCCTTCCCGCCACCCTCAGGCCGAGGCGACAAACTGGCCTCAGGAGAGATCGTCATCCGGGCGGGAGATCGTGACCTCCATGGCATTGCCGGCCCTGCCCGGCTGACCAACCATTTCGTCGTAGCTACTCTCGTGGCGGACAACCGCACGCATGACGGGCAACCCCTTGAAAGGTCGTTTCGCCGCCAACTGACTCCGTGCCGTCAGCGACTTGCCGTCGCTGCCGGTCACGCGAAGCCGCTCTCCTCCGATCAGTACCTCGACAAGATACAGATCCGGGTCGAGTGATCGAAGACAGAGCACTTCAATCTCGGGGCGGCGATCGTGCAGATCGTCGATTGTGACCGTGCTCATGGTCGGCGGCAGCGGCAAACGTGGAAACGACTACGACTCAACCCGTCGCACGGTTCACCGGATTCGGCAAAAAAGGGGGTGGTGGGCGCACGACCAGGTCGGGCGCCCTGCACCTCAGTCTTTCTTGGCCTGCTGTTGCTGCATCCGCATGACACGGATGAGGCCCGACATCTCTTCGACGTCGCTCATGTCCAGCACACGTTCCTTCTGCTCGAGCAGGTCTTCGTATGTCACGTCAGCGCCGAACTCCACCGCCTTGTTCACGAAGGTCGCGCTGCTCTGGAAGCGGCCGTTGCCCGCGTGAATCGTCTTGTTGGTGGGCGCATCCTCGTCGCACATCAGAAGTACGGCCGGGCTAACGAGCTTGGGATGGCGCATTGGATCCGGGTCGTCCGGATTCACTTCGACCCCGGGGATCGTACCAATCAGGCGCGTCTCGGCCGCTGGTGCGAGGCAGTTGACCCAGATGTTCTTGGCCAGGCCTTCGATCGCGAGCACGTTCATGGCCCCGAGCATCGCCATCTTCGCGGCGCCATAGTTCGCCTGGCCAAAGTTGCCGTAGATTCCGGAAGATGAACTCGTGAATACGATACGACCGTAATTCTTCTCGTACATGATCGGCCAGGCCGCCTTTGTGACGTAGGCCGAGCCGTTCATGTGGACGTTCATGACGATGTCCCAGTCGGCCATGTCCATGTTCTTGAAACTCTTGTCACGCAGGATCCCGGCGTTGTTCACCAGAATGTCCACGGTGCCAAACGCCGCGACCGCATCGTCGATGATCGACTGGGCACCTTCCTTGTCTGAAACCGATGCCTTGTTGGCAATCGCTTCAGCACCGAGCGCGCGGATTTCCTCGACCGCCGAGTCGACCATGTCGCTCTGGCCCTTGCCGTCACCGGATCCACCGAGGTCGTTCAGGACAATTTTTGCCCCACGCTTGGCAAACTCGATTGCGTGCGCCTTCCCGAGTCCGCCGCCTGCACCGGTAATCACCACTACTTTGTCTTTGAAGTCACCCATGACCTTTCCTCGTTCGCGTGTATCACTCTGCGGCGAGCATTCGCCGTACCGGCTCGGGAGAGTACCATCGTTCGGAGTATTGATCCGCCGTGGGCAGGGCCCGCATGGCGGCATCGGAACTCTGGACAAGCACGTCGCCTGCCCTGCGGGGAAGCCAACCCGCGGACCAATGGGGCCCCTCATGCGCTGCCTTCCATGGTGGCCAACCCTGATCGGCGCTATGGTTGGAGCACAAGGGACAGAGGGGCACGCCATGACTGTCGATTCAGGTACGGCAGCAGAGCTCAGGTCAGCGTTCGCGCAGGACGGCTACGTCGTCGTGCGCGATTTCGTGCCGGAGCCCGTGCTTGCGGAGATTCGCGCTCGCGCGGCCGAGGTGGTCCGCTCACAACCGAACGCGGGCGGCAAGTTCACCAACGTGACGAAAGGCCTCGAGAAGTCGGACCACTACTTTGATGACCTCCTGAACTCTGGCAGCCACGTGCCGGTTCTCGAAATGCTGATGGGCCGGAAACCGGAGCCGACGACCGCGAGCTTCTTCACAAAGAGCGAGCACAGAGAGCAAATCCACCCGCATGCGGACGCCCTGGAGGGCGGCGTCATCTGGATCGCGCTCGACGAAGCAAACCGCGAGAACGGGTGTCTGCACTTCCTGAAGGGCTCCCACCTGCGCCAGGAAGAGTTCAGCCATCTTGATGCGGGCACGCCCACCGACCTGAGCGACCACCCGGACGCCGTAGAGATCAGGATGAGTCCGGGAGACATCGTCTTCTTTCGCCCGAACACCGTTCATTGGTCGGGACCGAATCAGTCCGGCACTGAGCGCCGCGGCTTCAACTGCTTCTACGTGGGCGACCCGTTCAGGCATCTGACGGAAGAGCAGCGTATCGCGCTCAAGAAGAAGCGCCAGCAAGCATCGGCCTGACACCCGTCACGCTCCAGCCCACCGATGCGCCATATAGGGCTTTGCGCTAGAGTGCCCCGCTCCTGACAAGCAGCACCAGCCGAATGCCGACACCTCTGCAAATGCTCAGCAACGCGCTACGCAAAGCGGCCGACACACTGGCAGGGGACGCTGCCAGCACGCACCCGGTTGCCGCTTCGGCAGTGCCTGAAGCAGCGGCGGCGGCAACAGAGGCGGAGTCCGCCCCGAGCGCTCCCGTACGCATGATCGATCACTACACAAAACGCGCGCCGGACGCGCAGAACACGATCGACCTTTTCAGCGGCGAGTGGTCGTCTTCCTTCCCCGAACCCTTCAAACAGCTCGATGCCGGCTATGCGCCGCTTTTCGAAGACCCGCGGATCGAGTGGGCCACCTCGACCCTCGGCGGCTGCGAAGGCCAGCGCGTTCTTGAACTTGGTCCACTGGAATCGGGCCATACCTGGTTGCTGAGGCGCCTGGGCGCAAGCTCCGTGACCGCGATCGAGTCGAATTCGCGCGCGTACCTGAGGTGCCTGGTCGTCAAGGAGCTGATGCAGCTGCAGGGCACGCAAACGCTGTACGGCGACTTCCTGGAATACCTGCGTCCCTGCACCGAACATTTTGATCTCTGTCTCGCGAGCGGGGTGCTCTATCACATGGTGAACCCGGCCGAGCTGATTGGCCTGATCGCGAAGGTGTCGGATCGCGCCATCATCTGGACACACTATTACGACCAGGCGTTGCTGGAACAGGAACCAACCAATCACTACCGCCTCACGGAGCCGACGACAGGTTCATACGAGGGGTTCAAGTCCCCGCTGTATCGACAAAACTACGGCCACTCGCTTGCGAATCCAGCCTTCTGCGGCAGCAGCAACGAGTTCAGCAATTGGATGACGCGCGCGGACATCCTCAACTGTCTCAGGCACTTCGGCCTCACCGAAATCGAGATCGGCTGGGAAGAGCCCGGGCACCCGCACGGCCCGGCATTTACAGTCGCCGCAGCGCGACCGGCCTGACGAGCCGCCTCAACCTGCCTGCTGCCCGGCTTTCAGCCTCGCATGGACTTCGCTGACCGAAGGATTGCGGCTTTCCGACGCAATCGCGAAGTTTTCGTGTTCGATGGTGAAGTTCGGGTTATAGGCGGGGTCGGTCCGTAGCTTGTCTCCCCAACGCTCGTTCATGACCTGCGCTTCCCGCTG
Source organism: Gammaproteobacteria bacterium (assembly GCA_002728675.1). GTDB lineage: Bacteria > Pseudomonadota > Gammaproteobacteria > Pseudomonadales > Azotimanducaceae. Next base: position 8,586 of record PBVL01000138.1, on the reverse strand, counting down.
CAGCCGGGAAAATTTCTCGGGCGAATCGTCATCATGCCCGCGCGTTGCGGATTCGTGGTGGTACAGCAGAGCAAACGGCGAATAGATGATCTTGTAGCCGGCGTTCGTCACCTTCATGCAGAGATCGACGTCGTTGAACGCAACCGCCAGATGCTCCTCGTCCATGCCGCCCACTTCCTCGAACACGTCACGACCCAACAACAGGCAGGCACCGGTCACCGCAGACACTTCATGCTGAATCTGGATGCGGTTGAAGTAACCGAGATCGTCCCTGTGGCAGCGCTTGAAGGCGTGCCCGGCAACGCCACCAACACCCAGGATGATGCCTGCATGCTGGAGCGTATCGTTGCTGTACAACAGTCTCGCGCCAACCGCTCCAACCTCGGGGCGCAGCGCGTTGGCGACCATCTCTGACAGCCAGCTGTCCGCTATCACCTCGACGTCATTGTTGAGCATGCAGATGAAGTCCGATTCGGTACTCGCCACCGCCCGGTTGTTGAGCGCCGAGAAGTTAAACGGCCGCGTGTCTCGAAGCACGGAGACATTGTCGCGCCCGGACACGGCATCGAGGTACTCCAGCGTCGGCGCCTCAATCGAGTTGTTATCGACGATGACAATCTCGTAGTTGCCGTAGTCGGTCTTCGCAAGGATGCTCTCGACACACGTCCGCAACAGGTCGAGCCCGTCTTTGGTGGGGATGATGATCGTGACCTTGGGCAGGTTGTCGGGCAGTCCGAACTGGACGCGCATCTTGTCGCCATCCATGGTGACTCTGGCGTGGGGCTGCGTTCGCGCGATGTGGTCTTCGACCGCGCGCCGGCCCGCGTCGAGCGCAAAGGGCTTGGCGCCGATACTGCTTGCCGTACTGGCCTCATGTTTTCGCCAGTGGTAGAGAATGCGCGGAATGTGCCCGACCTCGTCGTCCCGGACGCTCTCGATCGCACGGAACACGAAGTCGTAGTCCTGCGCGCCCTCGTAGCCGACGCGCATACCCCCGAGCTGGCGGAACAGCTCGGCGTCATACGTCGCCAGGTGGCAGACATAGTTGTGTGCCAGCAGGAGGTCGTAGTTCCAGTCGGGCTTGAAGTGCGGGTCGCAGCGATTGCCGTTCTCGTCGAGTTTGTCCTCGTCCGAGTAGACGATCTTGAGTCCGCGTTCGCGACTCAGCTTCTCCACGACCCAGAAGAGCGCAAACGGCGAGAGTTCGTCGTCGTGGTCGAGCAGCGTGATGTAGTCGCCTGTAGCCAGTTCGAGCGCTGAGTTGGTCGCAGCCGAGATGTGCCCGTTTTCCTCCCGCCGCATGAATTTGAAACGGCGATCGTTGAATTCCGCGGCGATGGCCCGCGTGTCGACGGCATCCGAGCAGTCATCCGCGATGCAGAGCTCCCAGTTGTCGTAAATCTGCGCAGTCACCGACTCCAGGGCCGACCGGAACATCGCCGGATCCGGGTTGTAGGTTGGCAGCAAAATGGAGATTTTTGGCCTGAAGGCAATGTCCTTCAGCATCGCGCGCGCCCTGCTGACGTCGCCCCGATCGTGTTCGTGACTGAGCCAGGTTGCGTAGTCGTCAACACCCACCAGGCCGTTGGGATTGATGAGATTCCGCAGATGCCGGATGCGCTGCCCGATGCCGCGTGGGCCTTCCGCCGCCAGCACCTGCAGCACTTTGCGCGCGAGCTTCAGATTGCCGCCCTCGTAGCGTCGGGCGGATCGCGTCGTGTCCAGCATCGTTTGGAAGCGTCGTTGCAGCGCGTACTGCAGTTCCCTGACCCACCGGACAGGCCGGGTCAGCCGCCAGGAGGTGGATTGGCGCAATTCGTCGATTGCGGTCTGCTGCATTGTAAGTGACGCATGGAGCTGCAGATTGCGTTCACCTTCGACGTGCAGCGCGTGCTCGACACCCGCCTTCTCGGCGACGGTCGCCTCGACAAGCCCCTGTGATGCGGCAAGGTGACGGTGAAGTTCCACCAGCCGGGCATGTTCTTCGGCCAGTTCCTGTTGACCAGTCCGGAGTTGCCCCTCAAGCGCCTCGCCCCGCGCACGTTCCTCGGCAAGTTCCACGTGCGATCTGTCCGCTGCTCGCTGGAGTCGCGCACGCTCCAACTGAAGCTGGTGCAAACGCTCCTGCAGGTCGATCGCTTTCCGGCTTTCCTCAGTCAGCGTCGCGTGCGCCTCCAACAGGCGCTGATCCCGTTCGGCCACGGCCGCGTGCTGCGACTGCAGTTGTCCGTCACGAGCGGCTATGGCGCCCTGTTGTTCACCAATCGTCTGTTCACGCGCAGCGAGACTCGCTTCTAGCCCGTCCAGCTGCCCTCGCACCGCGTCCAGTTCTGCTGCCCTCGCGTGACGGGCCGCATCGGCCGCCGCAACATGGTGCTGCTGCTCCAAGGTCATTCGGTGGAGCCGATCGACGAGACCAACAGCCACCTTCATCTTCGCGAACTCAGAGGTCCATCGGCTGACCCGTCGTTTCAGCACGTCGTCGTCCGCCGTCGTCCGGAGCGCAACCTCCCGCAACGTACCAAACATGTCCTCAACCAGCCGCGGGCACCACGCAACGCGCGCCACGTCGGATTCCGTCGCTGCGTGGTGATTCAGCGAGTTGCTGAGGAAGTTCCGCTGCAACTCATCGAGCGCGTCCGGGTCGACGCTCAGTACCAGCGCCTCCGCGATCTGCTGCGTTTCGGATGAGGGATCACCCAGCAGGCTGTCATAGTCGACAATCGCTCGGTCCGCAGGCTTCGTCTCGCTCAGGCAGGACAGGTAGTGCTGGACCCACAGCAGCGCGGACAGTTCGAGCGGAAACCGGTCACGAGCCTGCAGGGAGTGCGCGACGGAAACCGGATTCCGGATCGCGATCACATAGCTCACGCGTGCGTCTAGATGCTCGAAAACCGGCTGCCAGAACGCGAGGAGTTTGGTAAGCCGGGGATCTTTGATCACAAAGACGTCGTGCGCACGCATTTTGCCCTGTAACAGCGCCGTCGCACGCGCCTCGAACCCTTCCTCCCGCAGGCGGCTGGCCTGTGCGTCGTCCAGCGCACTGACGTCGTACCAGCGCCCGTCGACCAACGCCAGCATGTCATCGTTGAGTTTGTTGACGTCCGCGTCTTCCCAGAACCCCGTGGGGTTGTCGTCCGCCGCGGGAAGCAGGTTGCTGCCCGCCTCCGCCCCCAGGACCCGCATCGCGCGGGTCACGAGGCTCGTGCCACTTCTGTGCATTCCCAGCACGACGATCAATCGTTTGCTCACGTTCTGCCCTCAACTCGCGCATCTACCTGCTCCAGAGGCGTGATCGACGCCGTACAACCGAAATCGGCAATGCCGGTCGCGCCGCTGAACTCCGGCTCCAGCACGCGGAAACACAACGCATCGACAATGCGATGCAGAAACGTGTGCACGCCGTCGAGACGGCCCTGGACCCCGGCGTTGAGGAAGTAGAGGCCTGGCGTCAGGTTGCACGAGAAGTGATAGTCAACCTGCAGCGTATTTCCCGCATCGACGATGGTGCCGGTGAATTCAAGGCCACTGGTGCCACCGCCTACTTCGACGCCTGATATCGTCTTGATCATCATTCCAAACGTAACGTTCTCGAAGCTGCTGTCAAAGCGCGCCGCGTACCTGAAGATGTAGTCGCGACCCCGGATCAGGTTATTGACCTGTTCTCCGGCAGCCGTGGTAATGCCCTGCGGCAGAATCTGCACGCCGTGTGACTCGTACTCCAGGCGGCTGGAAGAGACGAGCGCGGGATCGAACGACTCGTCGACGCCCGGTTCCGGGTCGGGTGCCACCTCATTGCGGATTTCCTGTCGGATCTGTTCACTCGCGGCGGGCGCGGCGTAAATCAGCTTCTGGTAGACCGCGATGATCTCCTTGGGCTCGCCGATCGCGAGTGCCTCGCCGCCATCCAGCAACAGCGCTCTGTCACACAGCTCCACCACCGTGCCGCCCGAGTGGGAAACGAACAAAATCGTCTTGTCCGCATTGCGGAACGACTCGATCATCCCGAAACACTTGCGTTGAAAGCGTTCGTCCCCCACCGCAAGCGCCTCATCAATCACCAGCACGTCGGGCTCGAGGTGCACGGCGACCGAGAAGGCAAGCCGCATCAGCATCCCGCTGGAGTACGTCTTGACGGGTTGCTGGATAAAGGCCCCGATTTCCGAAAACTCGACAATGTCGTCGAAGCGAGCGTCGATCTCCGCCTTGCTGAGCCCCAGCAGCGCGGCGTTCATGTAGACATTGTCGTGACCCGTGTACTCGGGATTAAACCCTGAGCCAAGTTCCAGCAGCGCCGCAACCCGGCCGGCGGTCTCGACGCTCCCCGTGGTGGGGCTCAGCGTGCCGCAAATCAACTGCAGCAGCGTCGACTTACCGGACCCGTTCCTGCCGACGATGCCCACCATCTCTCCCTGCCGAACGGTGAGATCAACATTGGTCAGAGCCCAGAATGACTCGTAGTAGTCATGCGGTTGGCGGCCCACCGCCCGGCTGAGTCTTGGCAATACGAACTGCTTCAGACGATCGATGGGCTCCGCGTAGATTTGATAACACTTGCCGAGGCCGCGCACGTCGATCACGATGTTCGGATCAGATGACATCCCCGAATCCCTTGCGGGTTTTCTGGAACCCGTAGAACCCCGTCGCGGCGACGACGAGCGACACGCCCCAATACACACCCAGTGCGTTCCAGTCCGGCAGCGTGCCCCAGATCAACAGACCCCGGGTCTGCTCGATCACGAACGTCAGCGGATTCGCCAGAAACAACGGCCGGAACGCTTCCGGTAGCGCCTCGAGCGGAAAGAAGATCGGCGAGACAAACAACAGAACGGTTGCGAGCAGCCCGGTCACCTGCGAGATGTCGCGGAAATAGACGCCAAGTGACGCAAGAATCCAGCCAATACCCAGGATGCATACCAGGTAGGGAATCAGCACCACCGGCATCAGCAATACCGTTCCATGCACCGTGCCGTTCACCAGCACGAGCGCTGCAATGAGCAGGCCGTAGCTGATGCAGGCGTGGAACAAGGACGTAATTGTCACCACGAGCGGCAGCACTTCCAGCGGAAAGACGACCTTCGTCACGTAATTGGCATTCTGCAGGATCAGCGCCGGCCCCCTGCCCAGCACCTCGGCGACCATGCCGTGCACGATCAGTCCGCTGAAGAGGATGAGGGCAAACTCGACCTGCGGTTCACCGGAGCCCACCGCCCATCGCGCCTTGAATACGACGGAGAAGACAAACGTGTAGACGGCCAGCATCAACAGCGGATGAATCAGGGCCCAAACGATTCCGAGATAGGACCCACGGTATCGGCCCGTCAGCTCGCGTTTGGTGAGCTGCCAGATCAGTCCGGCGTTTGCGTGAACCGACACAGCCGCTGCGAGCAGGCTCGCGGAGTTGGTTTTGGCCGTCACACGGTGACCCACAAAATGCCGTCATTATACGCGACGGAGCCCTCGGCACCGCGCTGCTCGCGGCGGCCCGGGTGGGACGCGGAACACCACTGAACAAGCGAACCAGCGGCACCCGGACCCGGGGGACACCCCGCACACGGCAGGCGGCCGCTCCGGGCCCGGTAGCGCGACGGCCGAGCGCGGTCTCGAACATCATGTGAGCGTCGACCTATTCAGCGTCAGTCCTGTATGAGGACATGGGAGCTTAGTCATTTCGACAGGGATTTTCACACACCGTGTGAACCCGCCCCTGTAGCCATGGTGTGGATCGTCCGCATGGCGCCGACACGCGCGAGCGGAGGAGCGACCCGATGCTTGTGCGAGAACCCTCGGCCTGCAGTAGGTTTGGTGCTGGAATTCTGCGCATATTGCGCTAAGGAGTTCGCTTCTGCCGTAGCCAGGTATTCGCGGCGAACCGACCAGCGTTCTGCCGCTCATGCACCGCGGACTCTGCTGCCATGGCGACCCTCCACACCCGGACGTATTCCAGCAGCAGTTCCTCACGTTCTCCATCACCAGCAGGAAGATGCGCCTCGAGGTATTCCAGATCTCCGGGATCCCGGCGCAACCTCGACTCCCAGGCTCAGGAACCACCTGACGCTCGGTTCTGGGCGAGTGACTTCGATCTCTTCGGGAGTTCCACATCGCGGCGGCCGTTCATCCAGCAGACGGACATTGACCGGAGTGCCCGGCAGGTACCAATCACACCAACGTGGATCGCTGCCGCAGAGTCCGGCAATCGCCTCTGGCTCACCTTCGGAGCAGTGCCCCATGAACGGGTGGTCGGTCTTCTGCTAGTTGATGCACCGGCCGCATCGAACCGAAACGGGTGGGGTATCGGCCTGTGGTGACGACGGTTGGTAAACCATGGGCACCCTTGATGATCCCGGCATGGCATCCCAGATGGGTCCGCAACCCTCGCACTCGGACCGATGGATGAACCTCTCCGGTGTTTCGCCCCGATCCATCTGACGGCACGATGTGTTCGCTTTTGGTCTTGGACACGGTGGAGCGCCACTCAGCGGCGTCCAGCTCAAGGTGATCACACTCGGCCTGGCTTAGTTCGCCCGGACGCAGCATCAGCATCGGCGCGAGCCGCAGCGCCGACTTCACCACCAGCGTGTCCCGGTACTCGTCCATGGATCTGGTGAGAGGCATTCTGGGGGCAGCTTCTTGGCCGGATTGGGCAGTTGCCCCAGGATTGCAATGAATTCAGGCGGATGCCACAGGCCCCAGAATGGACGTAAAGCGCGGAATTCAGGCAACAAAAAAGGCCGCCCTGGGCGACCTTGGAAGTGGATTTGGTAGCTATGGGTGGACTTGAACCACCGACCCCAGCATTATGAATGCTGTGCTCTAACCAGCTGAGCTACATAGCCAAGGGACGCGAATTTTCTGCGTCACCACTGCGGTTGTCAACCGACTTTCAGGGATCGTCGCATGACGACGGCAGCAGGGCGAAACCGCTATTCTCGGCCGATGGGCGCACCTCGCTACCTTATCCTGGGAGCAACCGGCGGACCCGGCCTCGGGACGTTTCTGCACCTTGCCCGCGAGGGCGCCAAGGTCACCGGCATCGGGCGGAATCCCCAACACGTCGAGGTGCTCAACAGCTTCCTTCGCTCGCGGGATTTGCCCGGGCGAGTCGTTCAGATGGACCTCTGGCGGCCGCCGCCTGAGCTTGCGGATCTCGTGATGCAAGCGACCGTCCTCGTGTCTGCGTCACAGGCGAACTTTGCAACGCACTGCATGCAGCTGCCACACCGCCTCGAGCGCTTGGTCGCCGTCTCCAGCATCCGCCTCTATTCGAGGTTCCCCCATCCCCTCATTCCGCCGATTGCCGAGCTACGCGATCTGGTCGAGAACGGGCCAGTGTCCGGAGTACTCCTGCTGACAACCATGCAAACGGGCGGCGTGGGGTACAACAATCTGGAGCGCCTGGCCCAGCTAGCGCGCCTGTCTCCTGTCATATCCCTACCGTTCGCAGCGGCCGAAGCCCTCGTACAACCGATTCATACCGACGACGTGGTGCACTGTATCCGTCGTTGTCTCGACCAAATGCCGGGTTCGCCAGTCGTGGCGCTGGGTGGGCCGGTACAGTTGCGCTACGCGGATCTGATTCGCCACGTAGGGGCCGCCGTCGGCAGAACAGTTCGGACGCCGACCGTACCGGACAGCATTGTGCACCTCGCGGCGACCGTACTCAGCAGCCTCCCCGGCGGGCCCGGCATCTCGGCAGAAGAACTCAGGCGAGTGGCCGAAGACAAGGTGTGCGACACCGCAGAGATGGTCAGGCTCTTCGGGATCGAGCCACGTCCCCTTCAGTACGAAGAGCCAATCTTGGACTATCACGACGCCATCAACCGCGTGTTCGCCTCACTCGAATCGTCAGACGCGCACTAGCCCCCACTGGTCTCAGCGCGGAATTCCGCTAATATGCGGCCACTACCCGTGTGCCATCGCCAATGACTGACACATTCATCAGTTACGCGCGCGAGCGTCAGTTACGCGCGCGAGGACCGCGGGCGGATGGAACCGCTGGTAAACCTGCTTCAGTCTCAGGGATTCGAGGTCTGGTGGGACCGGGACCTGTTGGTCGGCGGGACGTACGAGAAGGACATCGACGACGCCATTCGTTCCGCTAAATGCGTGCTCGTCATCTGGTCCCATCATTCCGTGGATTCGGAATGGGTCCAGGCGGAAGCTGGTGACGGCATGGACCGCGGGATTCTGCTTCCCGTCATGATCGACAAGGTCCGTGTACCCCTGCAGTTTCGCCGCAAGCATGCCGCCACGCTCCTCGGTTTTCCGGGCCGACGCGACGTTGGTGAACTCAATCGACTGATGATTGCCTGCGCACGGCTCTGCAAGGATGGCCGGCGCATCAGCAAGCTGCAGGTCCCGATGACCGAACGGGTCCGGGCCTGGGCGCTGCCTGTCGTCACGGCGTCGGCGCTCGTACTCGCATTCATCTTCGGCACCCTCTTCCTGACGGGAAGGAGCGAGACCGCGGCAGGCGACCCGGGCCTGCCCATCGCGTCGATCTACGTTGCACCGTTCGAGGTGAGCACCGGAACAGAAGATCCGTCAGGCGAAATCGCCGCGTCGCTCACGCGCATCCGCAACCTG
>PBVL01000162.1 GCA_002728675.1 Gammaproteobacteria bacterium | reverse complement strand
CCTTTTTCTTCGTAGCCTTTTTCTTCGTAGCCTTCCTCGCCGCTGCCTTGCGTGCAACAGTCTTCTTGGCCGCCACCTTCTTGCCGGCGACCTTCTTCGCTGCCTTCTTCTTGGTAGCGGCTTTCTTTTTTGCAACCACGATTGAACTCCTGTCTACAGTGACGCTGTCTGTGTCTCGTCTGTGTCTCGTCTGTGTCTCGTCTGTGTTCTCGCCGCCGCAATCACTGACCGCTCAGCTCGAACTCTCCTCGGCAGTTGTGTTTGGACGCGCAAACGCAAGCGTCTGTAGCAAACACGCCCGCAGTTTAGGCAAAAAAAACCGGTTTTGCACTAGGTTTGTAGAGAAAACTCAAGGAATTTAGGATGTTATCGGTCAAATCTCATGGAAAATTCGACATCTGACCCCTGACGGACTGACTGACGAGGATGCCCGGGTGCGACACAAGCAACCCTCGCCACGCCAATGAAACAACCGTCAGCCAAGCGCCTCAAAAATCACGTCGCGGATGCTCTCCGTCGGGCCGGTCCCCGGGATGGTGTGATACCTCGCATCACCGCGTGCGGCGAGATCCTTGTAGAAACCCACCAGTGGCGCGGTCTGATCATGGTAGACGTTCAGTCGTTCGCGGACGGTCTCTTCCTTGTCGTCTTCACGTTGCATCAGCGGTTCGCCCGTGACGTCGTCCCTGCCCTCTTCCCTGGGCGGGTTGAAGACAACGTGATAGACGCGCCCCGACCCTTCATGCACACGCCGACCCGACATGCGCGCGATGATCTCGTCTTCAGGCACGGTGATCTCGACCACGTGATCGACCTTGATCGCGTTCTCAACCAGAGCCTCCGCCTGAGGAATGGTCCGGGGAAACCCGTCAAAGAGAAATCCGCCCGCGCAGTCCGGCTGGGCGATCCGCTCCTTGACCAGATCAAGAATGATCTCGTCGGTAACGAGCGCGCCGCTGTCCATGACGTCCTTGACCCGCTTGCCGAGTTCGGAGCCCGCCGCGATTGCCTCGCGCAGCATGTCCCCGGTCGAGATTTGCGGGACGCCGTACTTCTCGGTGATGTACTGCGCCTGCGTACCTTTCCCCACGCCGGGGGCGCCAAGCAGAATAATGTTCACAGCGTGTCCTTGTAGTGTCTGAGGTGAAGTGGTGGTGTCGAAAAAAGCGGCGATCATACCAGCGTGACCACAGCGGCCGCGCTGCCGACGGTCAGAAGTTGCTCGCGATTCGGCGGGCGGAGATCACGTTCGCGATGCGCCCGACCTTCTCCAGAACCTTCAACAGGTCATTGATCGAAGCGATCTCGAGACGCAGTCGCAACACAACCTTGTTGGTGCGACGGTTCGCATCGTGAATGATCTTTCCGACGTTGATGTCTTCCTCCATCAACACACCACATATTTCGTATAGCAGACCCTTGCGATCGTAGGCGTCAATCTCGACGTTCACCGAGAAGGTTGTCGCGACGTCTTCGTCCCATTCGACCTGCACGGTTGCGCGATCCAGGTCAGCCCGCAAGGCCTGCAGGCAATCGGTGCGATGGACGTGAACGTGCTCGTATTCGTCGACGACACCAGTGATCGAGTCGCCGGGAACCGGCTGGCAGCAACGCGCGATGGTGTATTCGAGGGCACCGAGACCCTTGACGGCCGACACGTCAGGCGCATATGCAGCACCTTGCTCGAAAAGAGCCGACTGGTGATCAACCTCCGCCTCCATCAGGTCGAGGAAGTCGACAACCTCCTGTTCGCCCGAGCCAAGCGCACGGAACAGATCGTCCGCCGAGTCGTAGCCCAGGGCGGCAATGACATCCTCGAGGTCTGGTTCGAGTCCAAGCTGATCCAACTCCTCAACCAGCATCCGTTTGCCTTCCGCGATGTTTTTCTCGCGCGCGCGGCGACCGAACCAGTTCTGAATCTTGACCCTCGCACGCGACGTCGAGACGTAGCCGAGATGTGGGAACAGCCACTCCCGGCGCGGTTCGGCTTCATCGCCCGTGATGACCTCGACGCGGTCTCCGGAGGCAAGCTGGGTGTTGAGTGGTACGACCCGCCCGTTGACCTTCGCGCCCCTGCATCGATGGCCAACCTCGGTATGGACGCGGTAGGCAAAATCGACCGGTGTCGACGCCGGACTCATGTCCACCACGTGACCTTCCGGCGTGAACACGTAGATCCGATTCAGATCGACATCGGCAAGCAGTTCGCGGCCCAGGTCGGACAGATCGCCCAGCTCCTCCTGCCAATCGACGATCTGACGCAACCAGTTGATCTTCTCGCCATACGAATCCTCGACATCGTCGGTCGGTTCCTCCGACTCGTCGTCCTTGTAACGCCAGTGCGCGCAAACGCCGTACTCCGCCTCCTCGTGCATGTCGCGCGTACGGATCTGCACTTCGAGCACCTTGTCTTCCGGACCAACCACGGCCGTGTGCAGCGAACGGTATCCGTTGCCTTTGGGCGACGCGATATAGTCGTCGAACTCTTCGCGGATATTCCGCCACAACGAGTGCACCACGCCCAGGGCGCTGTAACACTCCCGTTGCGTATCGACCAGCAGCCGGACCGCGCGCACATCGTGGACCTGGGTGAACGGAATGCTCTTGGTCTGCATCTTTCGCCAGATGCTGTAGATGTGTTTTGCGCGACCCTCCACCACTGCCTCAATGCCGATCATCCGCAGATGTCGTTGCAGCAGGGCGATGACCCGATCGATGTACTCCTGGCGCGCACCGCGTTTCTCGTCCAGCAGTCCCGCGATCCGTTTGTAGGTGAGTGGTTCCGTGTAACGGAACGCAAGGTCCTCCAGTTCCCACTTGATGTGACCAATGCCGAGTCGCTGTGCCAGCGGGACGTAGACAGAAGTGATCTCGCGTGCCAGTCGAATCCGCTTCTCGGGCGGACTCTTGGCAACCGCGCGCATTGCGCACGTGCGTTCGACCAGTTTGAGCAGCGCAACGCGGACGTCATCGACGATCGAGACCAGCAGGCGCCGGGCCTGCTCGCTCTGGTCGGTTTTCTGCCCGAGCACTGGCGATGAGTCGGCAAGCCGGACTTCGCTGATGGCGGCCATCCTCAGCACGCCATCGACGATGCCGGCAACGGTCTCACCAAACTGCTTGCGGACGTGATTCAGGGTGATCTGATTCTCGCGCACAGCGCGGTACACGATGGCCGCTACGATCCCGTCTTCGTCAACCCGCAGCTCTCCGAGCATCTCGGCCATTTCGAGGCCGGTTTCGAAACTGCTGCGGACAGCGTCCCATACCGTGTTGGTTGCGATCGCCTTCTCTTCAGCCTGCGCCGAGAGTTCGGCAGCCGCCCGGACCCGGCCGGCATTCAGTGCGGGCTGGTCCTGCGCGAACTGCTCGAGCCAGCGCTCGAGGTCAATACGCCCTGCATCGTCAACCGGCTGTGCGGCTCTGACTCTGACCATGACCTCTAGTGCCCTTCCCGTTCCAGCAGTGCAACAGACTCGACATGAGTCGTATGCGGGAACATGTCCATGATGCCGGCGCTGACGAGTCTGAAGCCGCCTGCGACCAGCTTCGCCGTATCCCTCGCAAGCGTCACGGGATTGCAGGAGACGTACACTACTCGCTCGACTTTGCTGCTGACAAGCGCTGGAACGACGGCTGCCGCCCCACTCCGGGGTGGGTCAAGGATGACCTTGTTGGCGGAAATCTGCCATGACTCGTGTAAGCCGTCGGCCATAAGATCCCGCACCTCGAACTGCACATTCGACAGCGCGTTCCGGACCGCGTTCGCGCGGGCCCGGTCGATGCCCGAAGCCACCAGGTCGCTGCCGATGACCGAGCCCGCACGCCGTGCCGCGGCAAGACCAAAGTTCCCGACACCGCAGAAGAGATCCGCGACGCTGTCCGCCGGCCCGGGGTCCAGCAATGCCATGACCTGGCTCACCATCGATCGATTCAACGCAGTGTTGACCTGCACGAAGTCGCCCGGCGTCACCTCGATCGAAACGTCGAACTCCGGTAGCGCATAGGTCAGGGTGCGGAACTCGTGCTCAGGCAGCGGCCGGACCGTATCGGGACCACCGGCCTGCAGATAGACATCCAGCGCGTGTTGTACCGCAAACGACTCCAGCCGTTCGAGGTCCGGGTCGCCCAGTGCTTCGAGGTGACGCACAACCAGCGCGGCTCGGTCGCCCAACGCGGCGACTTCGATCTGGGGGATGCAGCGGGGGTTGTCGAGTGCACCCAACAGGTCCCGCAGGGGACCGACAAGCTCGCCGACGGGGGCCGCGAGCACGTCGCAACGCCTGGTATCCGTCACGAAGCCGCTGAACTTCTCGCGAAAACCCACCAGCACCTCACCGCGTTTCTCGACATACCGGGCGCCAAGCCGCGCCTTCGCCCGATATGCACGAACCGGTCCCGTGAGGGGTGGTAACCAGTGGTCGGGCTGCACGTCACCGAGTTCTTCACGCAGCCAGCCGGACTTCAACTCGAGTTGCGCCTCGTGTCGCATATGCATCAACGAGCAACCACCGCAGACACCCGCAACCTCGCACGTGGGTTCGACCCGGTCGTCCGCGGCTTCGGTGACGTTGACCGCAATGCCCATGACCTTGCCACGGCTGCGCCGTCGGGGCTGGATGTCCACGCGTTCGCCCGGGAGCGTGCCCAGCACCACGAACGCCCGGCCGTCGACTTCAGCGCTGCACGAACCGTCGCGGGCCTGCCCTCCGACCACGACGCCCGTTGGTGCGGGTAGCGGCTTCTTCATGACTGGCGGGAGATCAGTCCGGCGCGAACACGCCGGTCGACAGGTATCGGTCACCACGGTCACAGATGATCGCAACGATCACCGCGTTCTCAACCTCTTCGCTGAGCCGCAGCGCTCCGGCAATTGCGCCGCCTGACGACACCCCGCAGAAAATACCTTCCTCGCGTGCGAGCCGGCGCATGGTGTCCTCCGCTACGGATTGTTCCATGTCGATGATCCGGTGGACCTGATCGGCGTTGTAGATTTTCGGCAGGTACTCCTCGGGCCAGCGCCGGATTCCCGGGATGGCAGAGCCTTCGATGGGCTGCAGGCCGAGAATCTCGACGTGCGGGTGGTGCTCGCCGAAATAGCGCGACACACCCATGATCGTCCCTGTGGTGCCCATGGAACTGACGAAATGCGTGATCTTGCCGTGGGTCTGCTCCCAGATCTCCGGCCCCGTGCCCTCATAGTGGGCAAGCGGATTGTCCGGATTGGCAAACTGATCCAGCACGATGCCTTCACCGTCCCGTTCCATTTGCTCGGACAGGTCGCGGGCACCTTCCATGCCCTGTTCCTGGGTTACCTCGATGAGTTCGGCGCCATACGCCGACATCGCCTGCTTGCGCTCGTCACTCATGTGGGACGGCATGATGAGCACCATGCGGTAGCCCTTGATGGCTGCAGCCATGGCCAGTGCAATACCCGTGTTGCCGCTCGTCGCCTCGATGAGCGTGTCACCTGGCTTGATCCGTCCGCGCTCTTCAGCGTGATTGATCATCGAGATCGCGGGCCGGTCTTTCACCGAACCGGCCGGGTTGTTGCCTTCCAGCTTCGCCAGAATGATGTTGGAACTCCCTTCGTTCATCCGCTGCAGGCGAACGAGCGGGGTCGCGCCGATACAGGACTCAATCGTCGGGAACTCTGACGTGCTCATGCAATTGCCTCAGGACTCGCGGTCTGCGGAACAGGCGCCTCACCACGCCTGCCCGATGCTCGCGATGGTGCACTCGTGACGCTCCATCGTCAGCGTCATCGATCATACGAACGGGCCATCCCCGGACGGCTGGCGAGGGGCGCGCGAAACGGGCCTTATACTATCAGGAACGCATCACGAAACCGACGCCGGACTCTTAGAACAGGACCTGACATCGCTTCTGAGGAGCACAGACGACCGGGAATACTTCGCCGCGCTCGCGCTCCTCAGCGCAGCGCACGCGGATACCGTGGGCGCCTTTGGCAGCCTCGCTGCCCGGGACGATGCCAGGCGCTGGGCAGGGGATCTGCAGCGCTCCGCGGATGCTGCGCGATGCCTCTTCGAGGTGACCGCGCGTGCCGCCGGGTACGGCGCACCGGGCCGCACCACTTCGACTGACGTCAGGGAGGCAACCGACCGGGTATCCTACGCAATGGCCGCAGGCTACGCGGGACACCTCGAACTGCCGATCATCCACGTTGCGGCAAGCGTTCCGGCGACGCTCCCACTGGAGGTTGACGCGTGGACGGACCTCGTCCTGCACCTGCTCAACGCGGGAGCACACCCTTCCCATCCGGCGGTACTCGATCTCGACTGGCTGCCCGCAAATCAGCTTGGCATCTCGCTGCGTGAACGTGCCGGTCGCGGCAGACCCTCCGCGGCAGCACGCGCGGCCGGCGTCGCCGCAACAAGGCTTGGCGCCACGACCGACGGAGAGCGATTCACGCTGTCCTTGGCCAGTGGCGCGTCGCCAGAAGCTCCCCTTATCAACGCAGGCGTTCGGCCAACCTTCGGCGTGCGCGGCAACTCTCCACTGTTGTCGGCAATCGCGGAGCGCCTCACGTTCCTGGGTCTCGAACGGAATCTTACACACCCGGACGTCTGGTTCGCCGACGCTGCTGAGAATCTTGACGGCAGAGTGATCGTACCGGGCGCGCTTGGCCCGGCAGGCAGTGACCTGGAGCTTCCCGTACAGCAGCAGGACCTCGAGGACATCATCACCACGCTGGAGCACAGGCCCAGCCTGGTACAACGGCTGTACATCCTCGATGCAAGCGAGCAACGCACCGACGCCTACGCACGCGGCGCCGAAGCTTCAGGCCGCTCACCGGTCACCGGCATCACGCCCGACGCGGCAACCCCCGAGCTCGACCGGTGCGACGCGATCGTGCTGGACGCTGAAGACCCGGGCTTCGTCGAATGTCTGCGGCAGTGGGAGCGTGACGGCTGCGACGCCCCCGCCCTTGCGATCCTGACACACAGCGAGACGGACGCCCTGCGCGCAGTCTACGAGCTCGGCGTCAGTGCCCACGTACTCACACCGGTGGACGCCCTGACGCTGGCCGAGGCCCTGGCCAGGCACACAGACGGCACTGAACCCGTCTATGACGAACAGGAGTCTGTGCGGATCGCGAACGAACGTCGGGAACTCGCCAACGAGGTGGTCACCATGCTCGTCGGCGGACTGGACGATGACCTGGGGCGAATCCAGAGGGGACTGGTGACGCGGGATCCCGAATCGTTGCGCACCAACATCCACCGGCTGCTTGGCGCTGTCCAGTATTGCGCGGTTCCCCGCCTGACGCAGGCAGTGCAGACACTGCGCGGCTCGGCGCACGATCTCGACTGGGAGGCTGCGGCGCGACATCTGCTAGCGCTTCACGGACAGGCCGCCCTGCTCAGGTTCCGGTTTGGCACCTAGCTGTGTAAAGCCAGTAGGTTGTTCATGTTGATCCCCAGAGTGTTGATGGGGCATTGGTAATCGATTCCGG
>PBVL01000161.1 GCA_002728675.1 Gammaproteobacteria bacterium | reverse complement strand
GCACAGGCCATCCCGTGGGACGCACATCGACGCCAAACCCGCGTTCCGCATATCGGGCGCTCACAACCGGCCAGCCGAAAGCAGTTGTGTTGCCTTGCGCCTGGTCGTGCTCTCTCTCAGAAGCGCGCGCTGATCGCGACGGCCACACGATGTGCCGGGTGCACAGCAGCGGGCACAATGACAGGTGCATGCACAGCGACACGTCCACGCACCAACGCGCGGCCAGGCAGGGGCAAAAACCGGCTCTGGCGCGACCAACCACCACACTCATTACACGCTCACGCGCTCAACTATGGTCAGCCTGAACCTGCAGTCCCCCGAAATCTCGAACATCGACGAGTTCCTGGCCGCTGCGCATCGTCGGCGCTATCCCCGTGGTTCCACGATCACCTATGCAGGTGAGCAGAGCGACTCGATCTACTACATCACCAAAGGCTCGGTGACCGTCCTGATCGAAGATGAGTCCGGGCGCGAAATCATCGTCGCGTACCTCAATGAGTTCGACTTCTTCGGTGAGATGGGGCTGTTCCAACAGGGCACCCGCACCGCCTGGTGCAAGGCCAAGACTGACTGCGAAGTGGCCGAACTGAGCTATGCGAAGTTCAACGAACTGTCCGAGAAGAACTCGGCCATGCTGTTCGCACTGACCAGCCAGGTTGTCGAACGCCTCAGCAAGACGACCAAGAAGGTTGGTGACCTTGCCTTCCTCGACGTCACCGGCCGCGTCGCACGCACACTCCTGGACCTCTCCCAGGAACCGGACGCAATGACCCATCCCTACGGGATGCAGATCAAGATTACGCGTCAGGAGATCGGCCGGATCGTGGGCTGTTCCCGGAAAATGGTCGGCCGGGTCCTCAAGACGCTCGAAGATCAGGGCCTGGTTTCCGTGAAGGGCAAAACCATGGTGGTTTACGGCACGCGCTGACGCGGGCTCCCACCCGTTCCCAGGCGTTCCGCGGACTGCCTACGCTGCAAAGAGCGCATCAAGCGTTGCACCCGGGTCGTCCTCGACCATGAATGCTTCTCCCACCAGAAACGCGTAGACGCCACTTTCCAACATCCGGCTGACGTCTTCGCGCGTGCGAATGCCGCTCTCGGTCACCAGCGCGGCGCCGTCCGGAACCTGATCGAGCAAAGACTCGGTCACTTCAAGACTGGTTTCGAACGTATGCAGATTACGGTTGTTGATCCCGATCAGTTCGGGCCCCAGCCTGACTGCCCTCGCAAGTTCCGCCGCGTCATGCACTTCAATCAGCACATCGAGGCCCGCCTCGAGCGCGGTCGCGTACAGGGTATCGAGGGCTTCATCGGTCAACGCACTCACGATCAGCAGCAAACAGTCCGCGCCGAGTGCGCGGGTCTCCCAGACCTGCCAGGGATCGACAATGAAGTCTTTGCGCAACACCGGCAGGCCGCTTACCTCACGCGCCTCGACAAGATACGCATCCGCCCCCTGGAAGAATGGCTGGTCGGTCAGAACAGAGAGGCATGCCGCCTGGCTCGACGCATAGGACGCCGCGATCGACGGTACGTCAAACGGCTCCCGAAGGACTCCCTTGCTTGGTGACGCGCGTTTGACCTCCGCGATCACCGCAGGCGCACGACGCTCGATCCGTTCGCGCAGTGCTCCCGCGAACGCTCTTTTGGCCGGAGCCGCCGCTGCACGGTCACGCAGCTGCCCTTCGCTCGTCGCGCGACGCCGACGGGCAGTCTCCTCACGCGTACTGGCGATGATGCGTTTCAGTATGTCCGGTGTGTCCATTCCGCGAACGCCTCAGGTCGCCCGGGTGAACGCGCAGAACTCGTTCAGCCGCTCCGTGGCAAGGCCGGCTGCGATCGCGTCACGCGCCATCTCGACACCATTGGCGAGACTGAGCGCCTGCCCTGACACGTAAATCGCAGCTCCGGCGTTGAGCGCGACGATGTCCGTCGCGCCCTGGTGCTCGCCGCTCAGGGCCGCCTTCACCAGGGTGAGGCTCTCCTCGCTGCTGCCAATCCGGAGCGAATCAAGATCCGTCAATTGCATCCCGAACTGATCGGGTTCGACCGTGTACTCGGTGATCTTTCCGTCCTTCAGCTCGGCAACGGGGGTCGGGGCGCTGACACTCAGCTCGTCCAGACCGTCCTCCGAGTGGACGACCATGACGTGCTTCGAGCCGAGGGACGCGAGCACCTCGGCGATCGGACGAACCCACTCACGGCCAAACACGCCGAGAAGCTGGCGCTCGGCCCCCGCAGGATTCGTCAGCGGACCCAGCAGGTTGAATACGGTCCGGACTCCCAGTTCCCTGCGCGGGCCAATTGCGTGTTTCATCGCACCGTGATGATTCAGGGCAAACAGAAACCCGACGCCCGCGCTTTCAATACAGCGCCCAACCTGCTCCGGAGTGAGGTCGAGCCTGGCGCCAGCCGCTTCGAGCACGTCGGCGCTCCCGCTGATGCTGGTGGCGCCGCGATTGCCGTGTTTGGCAACCCGGGCACCGGCGGCGGCTGCCACGAATGCGCTGGCGGTGGAGACATTGAACTTGTTGGAACCGCTTCCACCCGTACCACAGGTGTCGACGAGGCCGGTGGTGTCGACCTCGACCCTTGCAGCAAGTTCGCGCATGACGGTCGCCGCGGCCGCAATCTCCGCAACCGACTCACCCTTCAGCCGCAGAGCGACGAGAAAGCCGCCAATCTGCGCATCTGTCGCGCCGCCGGTCATGATGGTTCGCATCACGGACTGCATCTCGTCCCGCGTGAGGTCCTCCGCCGCCATGACCCGGGCCACGGCAGACTGCATATCGATGTCCATGTTTAGTCCTTGTGTTGTTCTGTCGGGACGCAAGTCCTGAGGAAGTTCGCCAGCAGGTCGTGGCCCACGGTGGTCAGAATCGACTCGGGATGGAACTGCACACCCTCGAGCGGCTGATCCACGTGTCGAAACGCCATGATCTCGTCCCGCGTGCCGTCTTCGTGCTGGGTCCAGGCTGTCACTTCGAGACTCGTCGGAAGCCCGGCCTCCTCGACGACCAGCGAGTGATAGCGCGTCGCCACAAAGGGCACCGGCAAGCCCTCGAACACACCTTTGCCCGTGTGCCAGATGGGCGACGTCTTGCCGTGCATGACCTGTCGCGCGCGTACCACATTACCGCCGAGGGCCTGCCCGATGCTCTGGTGCCCGAGACACACCCCGAGAATCGGACGCGTGCCCGCAAACGTGTCGACCACGGGCATGCTGATCCCGGCCTCGTCCGGCGTACACGGACCTGGCGAGATGACAATGCGTTCCGGGTCCATTTCCCTGATGTCCGCGACGGAAATCGCATCATTTCGGTAGACGGTGACCTCGGCGCCCAACTCGGCGAGGTACTGCACGAGGTTGTAGGTGAACGAGTCGTAATTGTCGATCATCAGAAGCATCAGACACCTCCCGCCTTGCCGGCGGTGTCACGCGGATTCTCTGGAAACGTCTCCACGTAGCGGAGTCCCTGCTCGGCAAACGCGGCGGCACGAAACATCGCCCGTGCCTTGTTCACCGTCTCTTTCCATTCAAGACGTGGGATCGAGTCTGCCACGACACCCGCGCCCGCCTGGATGAAGAGCCGCCCGTCTTTCACAACCGCGGTGCGGATTGCAATGGCGGTGTCCATGTTGCCGTTCCAGGAGATGTAGCCTACCGCTCCGCCGAAAATCCCCCTGCGCTCGGGTTCGAGTTCGTCGATGATCTCCATCGCGCGGATCTTGGGTGCGCCGCTCAGCGTGCCGACAGGAAGGGTTGCGCGAAGCAGGTCAACCGCGGAGTACCCTTCGTTGATTTCGCCCTGCACGTTCGAGGCAATGTGCATCACGTGCGAGTAGCGTTCGACGACGAACTGCTCGGTGACCTCAACAGTGCCGGTGCGACAGACTCGACCGATGTCGTTTCGGCCGAGATCGATCAGCATCAGGTGCTCAGCGATCTCCTTCGGGTCCGCCAGCAGCTCCTGTTCGAGATCAAGGTCCTCCTCCGGAGTGTGACCACGACGCCGCGTACCGGCAAGCGGACGGACGGTTACAGTCCCGTTGTCGAGCCGCGCCAGGATCTCCGGCGATGACGACACGATGTGGAACTCGCCGAGGTCCATGAAGTACATGTAGGGGCTCGGATTCAGCGTTCGCAGGGCGCGATACAAATTGAGCGGCTCCGACTCGAGCGTGATGGACATGCGCTGACTCAGCACCACCTGCATCACGTCGCCGGCGACGATGTATTCCTTGATCCGCTCGACGTCGTTCCGGAACTGCTCTTCGCCGTAGCTCGACGTAAAGTCCTCCTCGTGGACTGCCGGCCCCTTGCCCGGATGCCGGATTGCGGCAGGCATCTCCCCGTCGAGCAGCGCGATCAATTCGTCCAGCCGGGCGTTGGCGGCCTCCCAAGCACCTGGCTCGGCCGGGTTCGCGTGGGTCATCACCTGCATGCGGGACTTCACCGAGTCGAACACGATCACGTCGTTCGAAACCATGAGGAGGATATCCGGCGTGTTGAGGGTGTCCTCGGGGGACGTGTCCCACACCTTGTCCTCGACGTAGCGCACGGTGTCGTAGCCAAAGTACCCGACGAGCCCGCCGGAGTAGATCGGCAGGTCATCCATCGGCGGGTAGCGGAATCGCCCGAGCCACTCCTCCACGAATGCCAGTGGGTCGCGGTGGCGACCGTGGTCTTCGATCTCGCCGTCGCACTCGACCGTGATGTGGCCTTCGGCCACGCGAATGATCTCCGTCGATGGCAACCCGACCACCGAAAACCGCCCCCACTTCTCCCCGCCCTGGGCGGCGGACTCCAGCAGGTAGCTGTAGCGGGTGTTGGCGAGTTTGATGTAGGTCGAGAGCGGGGTGTCGAGGTCAGCAAACACCTCGCGCGTGACGGGCACGTGGTTGAAGCCCTGCGCTCCAAGAGCGGTGAACGATTCTGGCGTCATGGGAATCCCTGCGGAACTGGTTCGATGTGAGCACGGCGTTGCCGCCGTTGGCGCGCGCCCTAGGGGGTCGCTGAACGCCGTTCGGTGTCAGCTGTTCAGCTACGCCATCGTCCGCCGCATGAAGCGGCCTGCAGGCGATGAAACCGGTTGCTCATCATGAAGTCCGGGGGACATTTGCAGCGCCAAATCATAATCCAAAGCTCCGATAAGCACCAAGACGGTTCTCAGGCGGGCGTCCCCGCGCCCCGGCACGCAGCCGCGCGCATGGTCCTGATCGTCTCACCGTAGTCGTCACTGCCGAAGATTGCCGAGCCGGCCACGAATGTGTCGGCACCGGCTGCGGCAATCTCTTCGATGTTGTCACTCTTCACGCCGCCGTCGATCTCGAGTCGGATCGGCAGCCCTGAAGCATCAATCAGCGCCCGCGCTTCCTGCAGTTTTGGCAGGGTGGCCGGAATGAAGCTCTGGCCGCCAAACCCGGGATTCACTGACATGAGAAGAATCATGTCGAGGCGATCCATGACATGATCGAGCACGTGCAGCCCCGTCGCCGGATTCAGCACGAGCCCCGCGGCACAGCCCGCTTCCCGGATTGCCGTCAGGGTCCGGTCGACGTGCTTGCTTGCCTCCGGATGAAACGTAATGGACGTGGCGCCCGCGGTCGCAAAGTCGCCGATGATCGCGTCGACCGGCTCCACCATGAGGTGCACGTCGATCGGCGCCGTGATGCCATAGTTCCGCAGCGCCTCGAGCACCATGGGACCGATCGTCAGGCAGGGAACGTAGTGATTGTCCATGACATCGAAGTGCACCCAGTCGGCCCCGGCCGCAAGGACACGTTCAACGTCTGCGCCAAGCCGCGCAAAGTCAGCCGAAAGGATCGAAGGGGCGATGATGCAATTCACTGGGCGTCTCCGGGGCCGGAGCGCAGATCATGCCTGATCGCGGTCATCCGCGCGCGTCTCTGCAGCCAGTTGGCGACAGGCCTCGAGACGTTGCACGGTACCGACATCTGACCAGATGCCCTGCAGCGCACTGCCCGCCAGACGCCCCGCCGCCGCCGCGCTGAACATGCAGTCGCGGAGCGGGAAGACGCGCCGCCTCTCATGACCAACAAACCGCGGATGAACCACTGCAATGCCGCTGTAGGTGAACTCCCGCGCACCCTCCCGACTCAGCATGCCTGTCCCTGACAGGGCAAAATCACCCTCAGGATTGTGGGGCGGATTGGGGACGACCAGCAGGTGTGCGTCCGCATCACCCAGGTCCGGCAACCGGTAGCTGTAATCCGTGTAGACGTCAGCCGCGACCAGCGCAAACGGTTCCGTGCCGAGCCAGCCTGCAGCATTCCGCAGTGCGCCGCCGGTATCGAGCAGTTCCTGCTCGCGGAAATACCGAAGCTCCGCGCCCCAGCGCCTGCCGGTACCAAGATAACGCTCGATCCGGTCACCAAGGTGATGGAGATTGATCCCTATCTCCCTGATGCCAGCCGCGGCCAGGGCGCGGATGTGGCGCTCGATCAGGGTCTCACCGCCTATCGTCAGCAGCGGCTTTGGCTGATGCAGCGTCAGCGGCCTGAGCCGGCGCCCCTCTCCCGCTGCGAGCAGAAACGCCCGCATCAGCTGCGACCCGCGAGCGTCGCCACACCGGGCGCGACAACCGCCCCGAGCCAGGCATCGAAATCGCGCAACTCATCGAAGGTCGCGGCGGCTTCACGGATGTAGCTGAAGACGAGAGGAATGTCGGGCAGGTATCCCGGCTTGCCGTCACGCAGATTCAGGCGGCTGAAGATACCCGCGCACTTGATGTGGCGCTGCAGCCCCATGAGATCCATCCAGCGCAGGAATGCAGGCAGGTCCGGCAGCGCCTGGCTGTCTGCGAGTTCCGCGTGGAAGCGTGCGGCAATCCGTTCCACGACCCGCCGGGGAAGGCGAACGTAACAGTCCTTGACGAGCGAAACGAGATCGTAGGTCACCGGACCGCGCACTGCGTCCTGGAAGTCGATCATGCCGAGCGGACCGTCATCGACCACCATGAGATTGCGCGAATGGTAGTCCCTGTGCACAAACACCGTTGGCTGTTCGAGCGCGGCGTCCACGAGGAACCCCGTGACGTTTTCAAGCCGTGCACGCGCGGCACTGTCGAGCTTCAGGCCAAGCTGCGCCTCACAGAACCATTCCGGAAACAGCGCCATCTCCGAGCGCAGCAGCGTTGCGTCATAGGCGGGCAACTCGCCCGCATCAACTCCAGCCAGCTGCACCAGGCCATCCACCGCGCGCCCGTAGGCTGTTTCGAGATCAGCATCTGCCGTGCGCGCGACAACCCGCAGGAGCAGCTCGTTGCCAAAGTCCTCGAGCATCATGAAGCCGGCTTCAAGGTCCACATGGAGCTGACGCGGTACCCGCACGCCGGCCGCATGGAGATGCCTGCCGACCGCGACGAACGGACCGCTGTCTTCGAGATCCGGCGGTGCGTCGACCACGACAACGTTCCGGTCCCCCGCGGGCAGCCGGAAATACCTGCGAAAACTTGCATCGTCCGAGACCTTCTCGAGCGGCGTTGCCGCATCGACACCAGGCAGCTTTGCAAGCGCCCAGCGGCGCAACGCCTCGGTCCTGCGTGTGCGTTCTGCGTCGTCCATCACCATCCAACAAATCACTATGCAATCGAACCGCAGAACGGGAGCCCGACGGTCGCACGGATGTTACCTCGACACGCCGATCGGATTATGATCGCCCGCGCGCAAAGCCCGGACTCTCCATGCGGCATCCAATCAAGTCCCTCCTTCTGACGGTCCTGTGCGCGGGGGCCTGGATCAATTCGCCCGCCGCCAGTCGGCAGGCAGCCGACCTCGACTGGCGCGAGCGCGAACAGCTGGACCCCGCCACCGCAGCAGAACTGAATCCACTCTGCGCAGGGGTCTACGTCGATCCCACGCCCGACGCCACGCCAGAGACCCATGCGACTGCGGTTGCCGACTCCGCGTTCCGGGAGACCGACAAGTCGACCGTTCTCACCGGGAACGTCGTAGTGCGGCAGGGCACGAGGGAAGTACGCGGCCCGAAGGTTGCCCTCGATGAGCAGACCGAGGTCGCGGACATCGGAGGCCCGATGCAGTACCGGGACCGGGGCATTCTCGTGTTGGGCGACGCAGCCTCGGGGAACCTTTTCGACTCGACCGTCACCGTAGACGGCGCCAGCTTCGTCCTCCACGAACCGGGCCTGCGGGGCGACGGCGCTCAACTCGCGCGGGACAATGACGGCAACATCACGATACGGGACGGACGTTTCACCCTGTGCGAACCGGGCACCGACACATGGGCCATTGCCGGGGAGACCATCTCACTCGTGCCCGAGTCAGGATGGGGTACCGCGCGCAAAGTCACGCTGCGGATGGGCGACGTCCCGGTCGCATGGTCGCCGTATCTGCGGTTCCCGATCAACGATGAACGCCAGTCCGGTTTCCTGCTGCCAAACCTGTCCTACGACGACGATAACGGCGTGGAGTTCGGGACACCGTATTACTTCAACCTCGCGCCCAACTACGACGCCACGTACATGCCCCGCAGCATCTGGAAGCGTGGCTTCCTCCATGAGGGTCAGGTCCGGTACAAGCACAGTGCCGCGATCAACGAACTGAACCTAGGCTATCTGCGGGCCGATGACATCTTCGATGACCGGGAGACCATCGATCAGACGGATCTCGGGCTCGCACCGCCGTTTCGCGAGCAGGACCGTTGGTTCTTCAACGTGCGCCACACCGGCGGCTGGGGCGGCCGCTGGCGATCGGTCGTGCGCTACAGCGCCGTCAGCGATCTCGACTATCTTCACGACATCGGCGGCGAAGTGGACTCGGTGGCCGTCGAGCAATTCCTGTCGCGGGTCGACACGACGCTCGGCAACCGTCGCACGGCAGCCCTCGACCGTTCGCTTCGCCTGACCTATACGGGCTCCGGCTGGGATGCAGGTCTCGCGTTGTCCGCGTTTCAATCCCTGGATCCAACCGCGGGCGCCCAGTACGAGCGACTGCCGTCGATCTTCGGCAACTGGAGTACGCGCGCCGGTGCCGCGCGGGTTCGTGCCAAAGGTGCGATGACCCAGTTCGAGTCGGACGCGATCAGCGGCGAGCGGGCGATCACGGGCTCACGCCTTGATGGGGGGCTGAGCGTGAGCCTGCCATGGCGCAAACCCTGGGGATTCGTCGTACCCGAACTGAGCGTTGATACCCGTCGGTATTCCCTCAACCGTGCTTCGCTCGAACGCGCGTCGCCGGCGACTCCCGCTGACGATACGCCCACGCTCACCGTGCCAATTGCATCATTGGACGCCGGACTTGTCTTTGAACGGAACCTGACAATTGGCGGTCGCACGCTGCTGCAGACGCTCGAGCCGCGCATGTTCTACCTCTATGCACCGGACGAGACGCAGGATCGCCTGCCGGTCTTCGACGTCGCGTTCCCGACGCAGTCCTACGACAGTCTGTTCCGGCGCAATCGCTTCTCCGGCGCGGACCGGATTGGCGACGCGAACGAACTGACCCTTGGGGTCACGACCCGTTTCCTCGACGCAAAGGGCGCACAGCGATTGTCGGCAAGTGCCGGCCAGGTCTTCTATTTCGACAACCAGGACGTCTTGCACATGCAGCCGACGGCCATCGATCCAACCGCGCCGCGCTCTGCTCTCTTTACATCCGCCACCCTGAATCTGGCCGAAGGCCTCCGTGCACGCGCGTCGTTCAGTTACGACTATGACGAAGGTCTGACCCATCGGGGCGAGTTCAACCTGCACTACGCGCCCGATCCGTTCCGGCTGGTCAACGTCTCCTATCGGTATGGCAATGGCGGCGTCATACCGGTGTCCGCCTTTCAGAGCCTCGAAGAGTCCGACGTCTCGTTCATCTGGCCGATCCGCAGCGGCATGAGCCTGATTGGTCGATGGAACTTCGGCTGGGATGAGAATCAAACCATCGAGAGCTTCTTTGGCGTCGAGTTTAATGACTGCTGCTGGAAATCGAGAATTGTGTGGCGGCGATTCCTGAAGGAGCCGAGGAACCTCGAGATACTCGTTCCCGATGCCACGAGCCCGAATGGCTTCATGGCGGTAAACCGACTGAAGAGTCGACCCGACGTGGGAATCTTCATCGAGTTGCAACTCAAAGGGCTGGCGACCTTTGGCAGTCGATTGGATTCACTACTCGATCAGGCTATGGTGGGTTACCGCGAAAGGGAAAACCAGATTGGCCAATAGGCCACCCGTCTGGCGTGCCGGCGTGGACGGGGATCGGCGGAAGCGCAGAGGCAGAAAGACAAGACGGAACGAAAGTCGCAAGAGGGCGGGGTAACGAATCCGTGAACAGAACGACAACACTGGGCGCCGCAGCAGCACTGTGCTGGGCATTCGCAGCCGAGGCCAAGCTCGAACTGCTGGACGAAATCGTCGCGATTGTCGATGAGGACGTAGTGCTCGAGTCCGAGGTCAATGAGCGCCTTGCAGCGTTCAAGGCGCAGGCCAAGGCAGCGGATCAGCCGATCCCTGACGAAGAGACCGTCCGCGAACAGATCGTGGAACGCCTCATCGTGGAAAGCCTTCAGCTTCAGACCGGCGATCGGGCCGGCGTGCGCATCAGCGATGACGAACTGAACGAGGCGTTGTCGTCAGTGGCGGCGCAGAACCGGATGAACCTCACGCAGTTTCGCGCGGCGGTCGAGTCTGACGGTATCTCGTGGGTCGAGATGCGCGAAACCGTCCGCAGAGACCTGACCATCAACCATGTCCAGCAGGGCATCATGCGTTCACGCATCAAGATCAGCGACCAGGAAGTGCAGAGCTTTCTCGCTTCGGAACTCGGGCGCCTGGTCACCGCGGATGAATACCGGCTCTCGCACATTCTGCTTGCCGTCCAGGACGAGCAGGACCGCGCCGAGGTCTCGCGGGTCAGCCAGGAGGCGGACGCGCTGCTGCAGCGCCTGCAGTCTGGCGAAGACTTCCACAAGCTTGCGGTCGCGCACTCATCGGGACAGAAGGCGCTCGAAGGCGGAGATCTCGGTTGGCGTCGCACCGCGGCACTGCCAACTATGTTCTCGGAGGTTGCGCGCAGCATGGCGGTGGGCGACCTGCGGGGGCCTATCAGGAGCGGCAGCGGTTTCCACATCATCCGGCTCGCGGACAAACGCGGCGCGGAAGCACAGGGCCAGGTCGACCAGACAGAGGTCAGACACGTGCTCATCAAGTCTTCAGAGATCCGCAGTCCGAACGAGGCCCGTGACCTGGCGTTGACGCTTCGGGAAGAGGTTGTCGGCGGCAGCCGGCCGTTCGAAGAGCTTGCCAAACTCTACTCCGACGACCCCGGTTCCGCCCTCTCGGGCGGCAGCCTCGGCTGGAGTCAGCAGGGCGCGTTCGTGCCCGAATTCGAATCGCTGGTCCACACCTCCGACGTCGGTGTCGTGAGTGAGGTATTCCAGACCGTGCACGGCTATCACTTCCTCGAAGTCACCGGACGCCGCGTTGAAGACTTCAGCGATGAGTACAAGCGCCGTCAGGCCGAGCGATTTCTCCTGAACCAGAGCTTTGACGAAGAACTCGATTCCTGGCTGCGGGAGATCCGTGAGGATGCGTTCGTGGAGATGCGCGGCGAGGAAGACGAGGACACGCAAGAGACCTGACCCATGCCCGCCGTGAGGGCCCGCAAGAGGTTTGGGCAGCACTTCCTGCACGACGCAGGTGTCATCAGACGCATCGTTGCCGCGGCAGCGCCGCAACCGGGTCAGGCGGTACTCGAGATCGGGCCCGGGCGCGGGGCGATTACCCGCGGCCTGATCGAGGCAGGGGCATCGCTCACGGTCGTCGAGATCGACCGCGATCTCGCGGCCACGCTGGCGACCGAGTTTGGCCAGCATCTGAACCTGATCACCGGCGATGTACTCGATCTGGACCTCGCGGCGCTGCCGCAACCCATCCGCGTCGTCGGGAACCTCCCGTACAACATCTCGACTCCAGTGCTGTTTCATCTGTTCGCGCAGATCGACCGAATCGACACAATGCTGTTCATGCTTCAAAAGGAAGTCGCTGACCGGCTGGCCGCACCCCACGGCAACAAGACCTACGGACGCCTCACGGTCACTGCGCAACTGCGCTGCGACGTACGCAGCCTCTTCAATGTGCCACCGGGCGCGTTCGCGCCACCGCCAGCGGTGGTGTCTTCGGTCGTGTCTCTCGCTCCGCGCGCCGATCGTCCTGCCCAGCCCATCTTCGACGCCCTGGACACCGTGCTGGTCCGCGCGTTCGGCAAACGCCGCAAGACCCTCGGCAACGCGCTCGCGGACTGTCTCGACGGCTCCGACTTCGAGACGCTCGGAATCAACCCGAGGCTGCGTCCCGAGAACCTCACGCCCGACGACTTCCTGCGCTGTGCGATCCGCTTCTTGGAAAAGGAAGGCTGCACATGAGTACCTACGCCGTGGGCGATCTGCAGGGGTGCCGGGCAGAACTGGAAACGTTGCTCGACCGGATCAACTTCGATCCGGCGGCCGATACCGTGTGGTTCCTGGGTGACCTCGTGAACCGGGGTCCGGATAATCTCGGGACCGTACGACTCGTCCGCAGCCTGGGTGACCGCGCCCGGTGTGTGCTTGGCAACCACGACCTGCACTTTCTCGCTGTCGCGGCCGGACAGCACCCTGCGGTCCGCAAGGATACGCTGCACGATCTGCTCGCCGCGCCGGAACTGATGGAGATCGTCGAGTGGCTGCGCCATCTGCCCCTCCTGCATCACGATGCTGAGCTCGATTTCACGATGGTCCATGCGGGTCTGCCGCCCATCTGGGATCTCCCTACCAGCCTTGAACGCGCGCGGGAGGTCGAGGCGATCCTCACGAGCGACGCATATCCGACGTTCCTCAGCGCAATGTACGGCAACCAGCCCGCGACGTGGTCCGATCACCTGTCGGGTATGGCGCGGGCCCGCGTCATCACCAACTACTTCACCCGGCTGCGCTACTGCAAGGAGGATGGTGAACTCGAACTCACCTTCAAGGGGGCAGACTGCCCGGACGGCTACGCCCCGTGGTTCAGCCATCCACGACCGCTCCATGACGGGGTCCGCATCCTGTTCGGCCACTGGGCGGCTATCGAAGGCGTGTGCGATGCGAGCGACTGCCACGCGCTCGACACCGGATGCATCTGGGGCCGGGAACTGACGGCCATGCGGCTGGAAGACGGGCTCCGCGTGTCGGTCCCGGCCTTTCCCGTCTGACGATGGGCGTCTGAGCGATGGATACCTATCTCGTAGGAGGCGCCGTTCGCGACGCCCTGCTCGGTCTGCCCATCCAGGATCGCGATTGGGTTGTGGTCGGCGCAACATCGCAGGTCATGCTCGACGCGGGCTTCACGCAGGTCGGCAAAGATTTTCCTGTCTTCCTGCATCCGGACACCCATGAGGAGTACGCGCTTGCCCGCAAGGAGCGCAAGACCGGTCCCGGTCACGGCGGCTTCGAGGCTGCGACCGAAAACGTGACGCTCGAGGCTGACCTCGAACGCCGCGACCTCACCATCAATGCAATCGCGATGACTCCGGACGGCGGCTACGTCGACCCGTTTGGCGGCCGGGACGATCTGTCGTCCCGGGTCCTGCGCCATGTGTCCGCCGCATTCGAGGAAGACCCGCTGCGTGTGCTCAGGGTTGCGCGGTTCGCGGCGCGGCTCGCCCCGCTGGGGTTCCGGGTTGCCGCCGAGACCGCGGACCTCTGCCGCAGGATGGCGCGTCGTGGTGATTTGCAGGAACTGCCGGCGGAACGAGTCTGGGACGAACTCTACTCCGCGATGGCGTCGGACGCACCGCTCGTTTTCTTCGCCATGCTGCAAGAAGTTGACGCGTTGCCACGAATCGCACCGCAGTTGGACAGTCGACACCTGGCCCGCTTCGGCGAACGCGCGGCCGCCCTCCGTTCACAGGACGAGCGGGTCGTCTACCTCTTCTCCCAACTCGGTCCGGAAGGTGCCGCTGACGCGTTGGACGCGCTGCGCGCACCATCTGCGCTCCGGGACCTTGCAGTCCTCGTCGCGCGCCATTACCGCGCCTGGGCAAATGTGTTACAACTCGACGGAGGGGAAACTGAAGCGCTCCTCGCGGAGACGGACGCCTACCGCAGAACGGAACGATTCCATCAGTTATGCGCTCACTGCGCGACCCATGATGAGGGCGGTGCTGAACGACAGGCGCTCTGGCTGAGCAGATTGGAGGCCGCTCTGTCAGTTGATACGCGGGAGATTGCCCGCCACCACAGCGGTCCGGCGATCGGCGCAGCCATTCGCGCAGCGCGCATCGACAAACTGAGCACATGAGAAACAAGGTAGTACTGGTTACAGGCGGCGCCCAGCGAATTGGGGCACAGGTGTGTCGGACGTTTCACGAAGCCGGCTTCAACGTCATCGTGCACTATCGGAACTCAGCGACCGATGCAAAGTCTCTCTCCGAAGAGTTGAACGGATACCGCCGGGACTCCGCGCGGGCGGTTCAGGCCGACCTGCTGGCCGGGGAGTACAAGGCGTTCGCGGACACGTGCCGGGACGCGTGGGGTCGTCTCGACTGCCTCGTGAACAACGCATCGGAGTTCTACCCCAACGACCTGCCCGGGGCGACGCAGGAACAGTGGGACACGCTGGTCGGCATCAACCTCAAGGTGCCGTTTTTCCTCAGCCAGGCGTTGCACCCGGCACTTCGCGAATCGGCCGGCTCGATCGTGAACGTCACAGACATCTACGCGAACAAGCCACTCCACGGCTATTCGATTTACTGCATCGCCAAAGCCGGTCTCTCGATGCTGACGCAAAGCATGGCAAAGGAGTTCGCGCCCGATGTGCGCGTTAACGCAATTGCGCCGGGCGCGATCCTCTGGCCCGGCAATGAGGCAGCAATGTCCGAGGAAACCAAGGCGGCGATCATCAGGCAAACGCCGATGAAACGGCAGGGGGCTCCCGAAGACGTTGCGAGCACGGCGCTGTTCCTCGTGCGGGACGCGCCCTATATCACCGGGCAAGTCTTCAACGTAGACGGCGGGCGTTCAATCGCCTGAATGACCAGCGCGCAAGGGTCTAGTCGGCTTCAGCCTCGCGCGCAATCGCCCGATAGCCAATGTCGGAGCGACTGAAGGCGCCCGGCCACGAGATGGCGGACACGGCGTCGTACGCTCTCGACCGGGCATCTGCCACGGTTTCACCGATCGCCGTCACCCCCAGCACGCGTCCGCCGTTGGTGAGCACTGCAGCCCCTTCCATGCGGGTCCCCGCGTGGAACACCTTGACGTCGTCGGCGACCTGATCGAGCCCCGTAATGAGGTCCCCTTTGGCGTAACTGCCGGGGTAACCGCCGGCTGCCATGACAACCGTCAGCGACGGCCGCGCGTCCACATCCATCACGTAGTCATCAAGCTTGCCATCCAAAACCGCGTTGCACAGCGCCGTCAGCGACGAGCGCAGCTTGAACATGATGGGCTGGGTCTCCGGGTCGCCGCAGCGGCAGTTGAACTCGATCACGTTCGGCACACCGTCCGGACTGATCATCAGGCCGGCATAGAGGAAACCGCGATAGCGGTTGCCCTCCGAGTTCATCCCCCGGAGCACCGGCTCAATCACCTGCTTGCAGATACGCCGGTGCATGACGTCATCCACGACCGGCGCCGGAGCATAGGCACCCATCCCGCCTGTGTTGGGTCCTTCGTCACCGTCGTAGACGGGTTTGTGGTCCTGGGACGACACGAACGGCACGTACGACTCGCCGTCCGCTACGACAATGAAGCTCGCTTCCTCGCCACGCAGGTATTCCTCGACGACAACGCGCGCACCAGCGGCGCCAAAGGCATCACCGCTCAACATGCTGCGGATCGTCTCTTCCGCGACGGCGTGATCCGGCGCCACGACCACACCCTTGCCCGCTGCGAGACCATCCGCCTTCACCACGACCGGCGCTTCAAGGTTCTGTGCGAAAGCCACCGCCTCGTCCGCATTGTCGAACGAACCGTATGCTGCGGTCGGGACCCGGTGACGACGCAGGAAGTCTTTGGTGAAGGTCTTGGCCCCTTCAAGCTGTGCGGCAGCACGGTTCGGCCCGAAGCAGCGCAGTCCGGCAGCCTCGAACGCATCGACCGCACCCTCCACGAGCGGCGCTTCAGGCCCGACGATCGTGAGGTCCACGCCCTCGCGCTGGGCAAACGCAATCTGCGCCTCGAAGTCCATCACGTCGATGTCGACATTGGTGAGTCCATCGAGGGTGGTGCCGGCATTCCCGGGCGCGACGAACACTTCCGTGACATCCGGATCCTGGGATGCACGCCACGCGAGCGCATGCTCCCGGCCGCCACTGCCCGTTACGAGAATCTTCATCAGAGCTCCCCGGCGTTGACGCCGTCAAGATAGTCGCGAATCGCCACGTCATAGTGGGCAACGTGAGCAAACGCAGCCCGTGCCAGCTCGAACCGTCTCGCCTTGCCAAGTTGCCCGCCCGACGCCCGCAGTTCGGTGGCGAGATCGGTGTAGCTGGCAGGATCAACGATGCACGTCACCCGCTCGAAATTCTTCGACGCCGAACGCACCATCGCCGGGCCGCCAATGTCGATATTTTCGATCACATCGGCAAAGGTGCTTGCCGGGTTTCTGGCCGTCTCTTCGAAGGGATACAGGTTACAGACGACGAGATCGATGGGGTCGATTCCATGTTGGCCCATGATCTCCGCATCGAGGTCCGCGCGTCCAAGCAATCCGCCATGGATCTTCGGATGCAGCGTCTTCACCCGACCGTCCATCATCTCCGGGAAGCCCGTGTGCGTCGAAAGCTCGGTGACAGCCAGGCCTGCTTCCTGCAAGGTCCGATACGTGCCTCCCGTCGATATCATGTCGATGTCAAGCTCGGCCAGCGCGCGGGCGAAGTCGACCAATCCGGTCTTGTCCGACACGCTCAGCAGAGCCGTGCGGATTGTGTGCAGGTCAGGCATGCAGCCTCCTCAACGTGTCAGAGTAGTCCGTAGCGACGCATTTTCTTCCGCAGCGTGCCGCGATTGAGGCCCAGGACCTGGGCCGCAAGCGACTGGTTGCCGCCAGTGTGATCAAGCACGCAGCGCAGCAGAGGCGCTTCCACCTCGGCCAGTACCAGCCCGTAGAGATTTGTGATTCCCTCACCTTCGAGGGTCGTGAGGTAGCTGCCGACAGCACGCTCCACGCTCGATGCGAGCAGGCCGCGCCCATGCTCCTGCCGCTCAGAGTCGCTCATCAGGCTGCCTCTTCCACCTCGACCGCAAGCTTGGCAGACTCGATGAGTTCCAGTTGTTCGGCGGCAGTTTCCAGACGATTGAACGCCGCTCGCACAGGCTTGGTGCCCGGCAGCCAATCGAGGAACCAGCCGACATGCTTGCGCGCAATCGGCACACCGAGCCGCTCGCCGTAGAAACAGTGCAGCGCATCCAGGTGGCCGAGCATGATCCCTCGAACCGCCTCCGGTCCGGGTGCATCGAATGCCTCTCCCGATATCGCGGCCTCGATCTCACGTGCAAACCAGGGCCGACCCAGGGTGCCGCGCCCGACCATGACCCGGGAGCAACCGGTGATTTTCCTCACCTCGAGCGCACGCTCCACCGAGGTGATGTCACCATTGGCAACGACCGGGATTCCAACAGCGTCGTTGATTTCGGCGATGCCCTGGTAGTCCGCGTCACCTTTGAAGCGGCAGGCGCGCGTCCGTCCGTGAATAGTGACAAGCGAGATGCCCTGACCCTCGGCAATCTGCGCGACCCGGGCGCCATTCATCTCCTCCCACGACCATCCGAGTCGGGTTTTGAGCGTCACCGGCACGTCCACGGCGCCTGCCACAGCGCCCAGAATACGGCCGATCAGCGGTTCGTCACGCATCAGCGCCGAGCCCGCAGCCCGGTTGCACACCTTCTTGACCGGGCAGCCCATGTTGATGTCGATGACATCAGCACCCGCGTCCTCGGCGAGGCGGGCGGCTTCCGCCAGCATCGCCGGCTCAGCGCCCGCTATCTGAATCCAGCGCAGACCGGCCTCATCACCAAATCGGAGGCGGTTGCGGGACTTGGTGCGGTGCCACAGTCGAACGTCCGCGTGGATCATCTCCGAAACCACCAGACGCGCACCCCATGCCCGACACACGTTCCGAAACGGCTGGTCGGTCACCCCGGCCATTGGGGCGACGATGACACTGTCGGGGAGGAGATGAGGGCTCTGGGTTGTCACGTCGAAGGGGCGTGCGTCGTGTGCCGCGCATCATACCAATCCGCCCCGCTGGTCCGCGAGAGCGTCATCGCAAAACGGACAACGAATAGCCCACCGCGCGCTCGCCGGGATCCACAATCTCGAACGCGAGCCGAACTTCCGTCGCTGCGGGAACGAAGCGCAGGCCGCGCATCTCGCCGTGCAGATATTCGCGTGGTACGAAGCGGCGCCATGCGACGGAACCACCGCCGATATCCGTGAAGCGCAGTTCGAGGGCGGGAAACGTCTGCCGCGCCGATCCCGCATTGCGCAGGATGGCATCAACGCGCAAGGCCCCGCTCAACTCAGGGTGTGAGCGAACGATCAGGCTGTGTGTGGACAGCGCATTGTGCTCGACGGGCGCCGTAAGTTGGCAGCCGACATGGCTGCAGACCTCGTCTATCCAGGGGCGAAACCGGGGATCTTCCGCGTACCGTTCAAAGTGGAACCCGCCGTGCACACCCGCCAGCGTCAGGAGCAGCAGTGCCGCGGCGAATGTCCAGGCCCGGTTGCGTCCTGCGGGAACGGCACCCGGCTCCGGAATGTCCACCTCGGTCTCTATCTCATGCAGCGACTCGATGTCAGCCGGTGCAATCGGCGATTCCACAAGATCCGCTGTGTCGTCCCGCTCGGGCGGCCCTGCGGCTGGGGCCGGCTGCTCCGGCTCCCCTTCCCCACTCGGGCCCGAGCCGTCGTCCGGGGCAGCAGCCCCCTCCTCCGCAATGTCTTCCCACAGTCGATCCTCCGCCTCGAGGGCGGCGTCGACCGGATCAGCCGTCGACTCCTCCACACCGGCGGGCACCTGCGCGGTGGCCGGACCGCGCTGATCAGGCTCGAGACCAAGGGGCTCCGCAAACCCCGGAGGGGATGGCTGCCTCCGCGTGGCATCCTCAACAGGCGTCAGTCCGCGCCAGGTCGATCTCTGCCAGACCGGCGGCGCAACCGGATCCGCCTGTGGCTCATCATCGGTCGCCTCTCGCAAGGCATCAGCATCCCAAAGCTCATCTTCCGCCGAGAGGGCATCTTCGAGCGCGCCCCGCGGCTCGATTTCGTCTTCGAGGGCGGATGTCGGTTCAGACGCCGCGTCCACAGCGGACGGGGTGCCGTCCACGTCAGCGTCGTCACCGTGTTCCCACAACGCGTCCTCCGCCGCGAGCGCATCCCAGAGCGACCGGTCCTGTGAGTCCCAGCCATCACCTTCACCAGCGTCCGCAAACAGCTGGCTGCTGAACGGGTCCGTTGCCAGGGATCGGTCCGCGGATGTCGCTTCCCGAACCGGCATCCGGACCGACGCGTTCAGGCGACTGACAGGCACCGCGGGAGCAGCGTCAGGCGATTCTTCCTGTGCGAGCGCCACGTCGGCGTCGACAGCCGGTGTTTCGGGTTCCGCGGGCAGATCAGCCAAGCGATGTTCCGTCTCGGGGGGCTCTTCATCCGCTGAGGGCTCTTC
>PBVL01000160.1 GCA_002728675.1 Gammaproteobacteria bacterium | reverse complement strand
AACGTGTGTGATAGTTGAGTGCCTCGATGTCCGGGTGCTGTACCAGGTTCTTCGTGAAGTCGAGATTTGTCGGCACTCCCGCAACATCGAACTCACAGAGCGCCCGGTAACATCGCTTCAGCAGCGCCTCGAAGTCCGGCTGGCGGTGGTGCACGATGACCTTTGCAAGCAACGAATCAAAGCGCGGATTCGTGCTGTAGCCGGGATAGCCGAACGTATCGACCCTGATGCCCGGTCCGCTTGGCGGATTGAAACGCTCGATGACACCGCCGCCCGGAAGCGCGCTGCCGTCGGGCAGCATCGTTTCCATGTTGATGCGGACCATTCCGGACGGCCGGGGCGATTCCGGAAGGTCGATCGCCTCCAGTGTCTCGCCGGATGCGAGCCGTAGCTGCAGTGCGACCAGATCGACGCCCGCCACCATCTCGGTGATGGTGTGCTCGACCTGCAGTCGTGGGTTGGCCTCCATGAACATGAAACGTTCGGGCTGTTTGTTGTCGACGAGGAATTCGAAGGTTCCGATGTTCGTGTAGTGGCTTGCCTGTCCGAGGCGGATTGCCGCGTCGGCGAGCGCGGCGCGGGTTTCCGGAAGCAGTCCCGGCGCCGAGGCGATCTCGATGATCTTCTGTTGGCGGCGCTGCACGCTGCAATCGCGGTCACCGAGGTGAATGATGCGGCCCGTGCCGTCCCCGACAACCTGCACCTCGACATGGCGTGCGTTGTCCAGATACGCCTCGACGTACACGTCAGGCTTACCGAACGCGGCTTCAGCCTCCGAGCGGCAGCGTGTCCAGGCCTCCTCGAGTGCTGACCAGTCCTCCACTATGCGCACGCCGCGCCCGCCACCGCCGGCGACCGCCTTGATGATCATTCGCCGGCCGGCATCGAGATTGGCGAAGAAGTCGCGCGCATCCTCGAGCGAGACTGCCCCACGGCTCCCGGGCATGATCGGCACGTCGTTGCGGTACGCGAGGTCCAGGGCCCGAGCCTTGTTCCCGAAGAGTTGCAGAAGCTCAGCCGGTGGACCGACGAACGTGAGTCCTGAGAACAGGCAGTTTTCCGGCAGTTCCGGATTCTCGCTGAGGAACCCCTAGCCGGGGTGGATCGCGTCACAATTGCTGCCCTTGGCGGCGGCGATGATGTCCGCAACGTCGAGGTACGCCTGGGCACTATGCCCCTTCAGCTGCACGGCCTCGTCGGCTTTGCGCAGGTGCAGCGAGTTGGTGTGGTCGGCCGGATACACGGCAACGGTCCCGATGCCCAGGTCGGCGGCAGTCCGCATGATCCGGATGGCGATCTCGCCCCGGTTGGCGACGAGAAGCGTTTTGATCGTCATTGCCTTTCTCCGACGCTCAGACGGGTCGAAGAATAAGAGATTGGTCCGGCAGGGTCGATGCGATCCGACGTTCGGCATCCGAGTGTCGGAGTACGGCTCCTGACGCGACCTGACGCCGGTGTGCCAGGTGTTGCTGTGTTAGATTCCGCCTTCATTGAGACTCCTTGCGAGATTTGCTTGAGCGACGACCTGAACCTCTTCGGCTATCTGCGCAATCTGCTGGAAGCAGGCGAAGACCCGAGGTCGCGTGAAGAGCAGATATGGGCGCGCTACGGGCAAACCGTTGCTGTGTTGGTCCTCGACTCCTCAGGGTTCTCCCGGATTTCCCAATCCCACGGGATCGTCCACTACCTTGCAAACTCGTCCAGATGCGGGATATGGTCAACCCCGGCTTCGAGGCCGAGGGTGCGCGCCGGTCACACTTCGATGCGGACAACGCGTTTGCCCTCTTCGATCTTCCCGATGCCGCGATCCGGGCGGCACGCCAATGCCACACGGCGATTGCGCAAGCGCGGTTGATGCTGACCGCGACGGAGCCGTTCCAGGTCTGCGTCGGAATTGGTTACGGCCAGATGCTCTATTCGGAGACCCTCGAAGGTTACTTCTCGTCTGAAATGAACATCGCATCCAAGCTTGGCGAAGATAC
Organism: Gammaproteobacteria bacterium; assembly: GCA_002728675.1. Taxonomy (GTDB): domain Bacteria; phylum Pseudomonadota; class Gammaproteobacteria; order Pseudomonadales; family Azotimanducaceae. Next base: position 8,994 of record PBVL01000160.1, on the reverse strand, counting down.
GGCAGACGGCGGCGAGACGTTACTCACCGAGTCCGCGCATGCCGCGGCGGACGCGTCGCTCGTCAAGGGGGCGGAACGACGTCAACTCACGATAGCGGGCCTGTCGACTCCCTATTTCTCCCTGGTCTGACGTCGGCCGTCGTGACGGTCAGTTTGAAGCCCGTGTGGTCAATGTCAGGGTCTGCTCGGAAAATTCGGCCAACCGAGCGTTCGGCGCCGGCGCGTAATCTGCTCCGGTGGAGGCATCGGGCGGTGAGGCGGACGTTTCCGTGATCTTGATACCACGCGTCTTTGCAGAGATCTGTTTGGGCTTCTCATCAACCGCGTAGACTGCTCCGGACGCCACCAGACCAATATCACCGAGCGGCTTCGAGCTGGCGTAGACGATCATCTGCTCCTCGCCGAATGGAGGACTGACGACAAGATCGAAACGGTCGCGGCCGTCCGGGACCGAATGCCACACGCCGCCGGGAAAGTAGTTGTCCTTGCGGTAGGGGTTCGGAAGGATCTGTATCGATGTGCCTTCGGCATCGACGTAGATGACGCGGGCGAAAAACGGTTTGTTACCGCGGATGTAGACCTTCATCGCTTCGCCGCCGGTGTAACTCTCCTTGTCGGAGCGAACGACCACGCTGAGGGGTGCGGTCGGGTCGTCGGCGAACCCGGCGCTTGCTGCAACCTGCTCGATCTCTTCCTTGACGGGCACGACCTCGGCCTTGATCCGAATCGTGTAACAGTCTGTTTCGTCGACCCATGTCTCTTCGAGCACGGTGAGAATGGTGACCTCTGCGTTCACGAAGGCATGCACGAGGTCCTGCTTGAGTTCGAAGTTCTCGATCTCCGTCGTACTCTCGATGTAGGTGCCGGAAAACTCCGCGGCCATTCTTTTTGCCTGTTTGCGGGCAGCGGATTCTGTTTCGTTCCGCGACTTGTCTTTGCCCATGCATGCTTCACCCTCCGCCTCGGTGATGCTCGACTGGGAGGCAAACACCGGCGCACAGAGCAAGGTGGACAACAGCAGTGCAATTGGTTTCTTCACGATAGTCTCCTGATTCGTGATGCTCTAGAGCACAATGATGACGCCGGAGTCGTTCAGGAAGCCGTTCCTGATGAGCGCGACAAGGCGTTCGGATGACTCTGTGCCAAGTACGATCTCGGTACGCGTCTCGCCAAAGGTCCGCAGGCCTTTCAGGACGACGGGGCGCTCACCAACGACCGGATGCCGTCGCGCGGTGTCCAGTTCGCGGGTAAACAGCGAAACCAGTTGTCCGCGATCACGGCGGGATACCTGATGGGCGGGTGTGGGATAGATGATACCGGAGCGCAGTTGGCGGATGCGTGGAGACATGGACGGTATGAAGTTGCTCCCGCGTGCGTCGATCACGAGACCCGTCGGTCCGGAGTCCGTTTTCTCGACAACGGCGGGATGGGTCGACAGCAGTTCTTCGAGACCGGAGACACGCGCGGTCAGCGCGTCGATCGACGCCTGCCATGGAGGTGTCGTTTCCGCTGCCGCGGCCGGTGGGATCAACAGGTCGAGCGTACCGCCGAGAAGCGTTGCGAGGATTCTGTCTGCACCTTCGAGCAGAGGCGAGGGGCCGAGTGCTGCCGTCCCGTCGAAGACCTGTCCGTAGACGTCCTGCGTGAACTTGCCGCCGAGCGGGGCGGTCACCGTGACGACACACCCGCCTTCCGGGTCGACGTCCCGCTTGATCACCCGGCCGCCCTGAAGTACGCCGTTGACGCTGGTCTTGATGATGTCACTTTCGACCATCATGTTGGCGACGACGGTCGTACCTTCGACGCGTACGCCTTTGATCGACTCAAGCAGGTTCCGCTGCGCGTGGACGACCGCGGCGCGGCAGGAGAACAGCTTGGCGCGACTGGCTGGCATGCCTTCCTGTGCGATGCCGGCGCCCTCCGCCTGAATTTCGCCGCTGCTCCAGTTGACGCCGCTGTTGGCGCCGACCCATTCGACAAACTCTTGCGCAGGCGTTGGTGTCGATGCGCCCATGAGTAACCCGCCAAGCGCCAGGGCGAAGGCTGAGGAGATCAGTCGATTGTTGTTTGGGTTCTGCATGGACTTCCTCCGTCAGTACGCCACATCGCCGAGAATCGTCATGGCGGATGCCTCGGGTTCCCAGGTGTTGGTCCTCGCGTCTATCTGGTAGGTCGAGCCGTTCTGCAGGTGAAACGGTTCATTGCTGACAAACCGGTTGTTCCTGAGCACGGGCTGGGCCTGCCCCTCGACGATGACGCCGCTTGCGCGCGCGCCCGCAATCTCGCAATTCTCGATGACTGGGCGGGCGGCACCGCCGATAACGAGCGCGTTGAACTGGCTGCGGACCAGACTGCTGTCGCGGATCACCGGTGCGCCCGCGCGTACCTGGATGGGTATGCCGGCCCCATCAACGCGCAGGCCAGCCACCTCGACATTTTGTCCCGACTGAATGACGAGAAACGCATCGAAGCCTCCACCGCCCGCGCCGCTCACGGAAACGGGTGCGTCTGCGGTCCCGAAGGTGCGGAGTTCGCCCATGACCGTCAGTTCGGCTTTGGGGCTGACCTCAATGCTGACCCCCGGTTCGATGAGGACCGTCGCGGATGGACTGATGCGGCTCGAAGCGGTCAGAAAGTAGGGGCTGCCTTCGCGCGAAAGCCGTACGACGCCGGTCAGGCTGGTTGGCAGCGTCCGCGGCGCAGCGGTTGCGGTGGCGAACCGGGGATCGGGTGCGGCCATCACCCGGATTTGGGCACGATCGCTCTCGTTGCCGGCGCGGTCGAGCGCGAAAACCCGCACCCACGCTGCCTCGAAATTGACGAGACCGTCGATACGCGAACCTGATCCGGCAACCGCGCGTACATCGCGTCCCGCTCCGGTTTCCGTGTCCGCGACCTCGATCCTGTAACCGGCAATCTCCTCGGCGGGCGTGGTCCAGTTGAGGACGACTGCGCCGTCGAAGGGTGTGCTGACGAGGCCTGAGACCGGCGTTGGCGGCGTGTTGTCCACGTGGAGCAGACCGTAGGGCGAGGCCCATGCCGACGCCTGACCGAACTCGTCGACGAGGCGTCCCGTCACGGCAAGACCGGGGACCTCGTGGCGCTTGTCGATCGCGAGTTTGCCCGTGTACTGCCCGGGCGAGGTTTCCTTGAGATCCACCACGCCGATCCCTTCTATCGAGGCGGCAGCCTGCAGCCCCGCTGCGCCGGCGAGAGCAATCTCGAGCGTAGCGCCGTATTTCAGGTGCTGACCGACGCCGGAATGTACGACATCCGTGATGACCGGAGGCACCCGACCGGACATCCGTTCGGGTTCGGGCATCTGCTCCGCGAGCGCACGGCCGAGGTCGTCCGAGGCGCGGTAGAGTTCGACGTCGCCGTACAGGTGTTTGGCGGCGACCAGGGCATTCATCAGCAGGCCGAAGGGGCTCGTTGACACTCCGCCCGCGTGGCTGCGCTTCACATTTTTCACGCTCCATACGACGGCGTCGTCGCGATTCATCAGCGTGAGATCGACTCCGACGGCAATCTGCGCGTAGATGCCGGCAAAGGTCTTGTTGTATTGGGTGATCGTGCCGAACAGCAGTCCATCCACGCCGAGGATCTGCCGCAGTTCCGCGGGCGACCGGGCTCCGACCTCGGCGGGATCAACCCCGGCAAGCGCGAGCCGCCTGTCGACGTCGCGCCAGTGCAGCAGGCGGTAGTTCTTGCTCGCAAAGTGGTTGAACATCGTGCGCCGTACAGCTTCGTAGGCAAACTCACTGCGCGTGCGGTTGTCGAACGGCAACACGCCAATCGAACCGGGAAGCGTGAGCGAGTCGTCGGAGGTGGCCTCGCCGGCGCCCGTCGTCAGCGCGGGGCTTGCGACGACGGTGTCGGTGGTTGTCGACGCGCAGCCTGCGAGCATCAGGCACAGCAGCGCCGCGGCGCTCCAGGTGGCGAGTCTGATCGTGCGGACATGACCCGGAATACTTGCTGTGTCCATACTCGTTCCTTTTCCCGTACCTGGCTTCATTACCGCTCTGCCGCGCTGACGCTCGGGTTGTCGTCATCGGTCGCGTAAAGGGAATCGTCGTGTGGATGGATATTGGGGATCGCGCGCACGGTGGTGCCCGCATCGCTGGTTCCGCCGAAGAGCCAGGACTGGCTCAACTGATCGGTCAGCTTGGTCACGCTTTGCAGCGCGAGGTCAGTTGTGATCATCACGCCGGGGAGCTGCGCGATGATCGGCGCCGTGTTGCGAATCATGACTTCGGCTTCTGCGAGCGTCACCGTCGCCTGTGAGGTGAGATCAACCGTGTTCGCAAGCGTCCGGCTGAGGTCCTCCTCGGTCGCCGCGATCATTCTGTCGACACCGGCTAGGCTCGACTGCATCGAGACCAGACTCGCATCGACCGAGTTCACCATGCCGGGCAGCGTCTGGCTGACCGTCGCGAGCGACTGGGTGACTTCCTCGAGATTGTCGATGCTGGTGTAGATCTTGTCCTGGTTGTTGACGAGTTCGGTCGTGATGTCTTCGACATTGCTCACGATTTCTGTGACCTGGTCCGCGAGCTGTTGCACGGGTATCTCGTCGAGAATCGAGCCAATGCTCTGCGGGACCTCGGTCACGATGAACTGACCCTGTTCGAGGAGCCCGTTTTCACGACTGGCGGGATGGAGGATCAGGCCGGTTCCGGTGAGGATGTTGACCCCGAGTTCGGAGTCGACCTCGAGTCGGGAGTTTTTCGTGTAGAAGTCTTCGTAGGCCCGTGACAGGGAGATGTCGACCCGGACCATACCGTCAGCGGTGATCGCCACGGCGCGGACCTTGCCGATCGGCACACCGAGCATCGTGACGTCGGCGTTGCGGGCGACGCCGTGTGTCTGTTCGATGATGGTGTGGAACGCCTTGCCTTCGTCTTCGGCAAGGCTGCGGATGGCCGGAATGATGAATCCGATCAGAAACAGCAACACCGCGCCGATCGCGAACAGGCCAACGATACGGTCACGCATGCCGACTTCGAATGGAGTGTATGCGGAGGTGCTCATGGTCAGGCAGTCAGCTCGAAGGGCAGGAGATCGCAGTTCTCGATGCTGAATGTCCGATCGGCCGCCTCCAGTACGACGTCGCTTGCGGTTGTCATGATGATCGGCATCGGCTCCTCACGCTGAAACGCACGGAGCGTTTCCATTGTAGCGGCCAGAAACTCTTCTGACATACCGCCTTCGAGTTCGTCGACCAGCAGCAGGCGAGGACGCGTGATCAGCGCGCGGGCGAGTGTCACCATGCGGGTCTGGACGTCGTTCAGTTCGAAGGGCTGCAACCCGTAGATCTGATCTTCGAGCTGGAGCCTGCCGCCGATCTCCCGGACCCGCGTCCAGATCTCTTCCTGGGACAGGTCCGTGTGGAACTGCAGCGGCAGCCCGATGTTGTGGAGCACGTTGTACAGACTGACCAGTCCGTCCGTTTCGTAGACGTAACCGATCCGGTGCTTGGTCGTTGCGTGGCCATCCACCAACAGGTCGAGGTCGTCTAGGAACACTTGCCCCTCGACGCCGTTGAGGTAACCACCGATCGCCCGGAGCAGGCTGGTTCCGCCATCCAGCACCTGGGTGCGGACAGCCACGATTTCGTCGTCCTCTACCTTCAGGTTCACGTCGCCAAAGAGGAGTTTGTCTGGGTATTCGACGTGCAGGTTCTGGATGATGAGCGCACTCATTGGGTGTACGCCAGCATTGACAAGCCCACGTTGATGAGAAAAAACGCCATGAGTTGTGACGTGGTGGAGTTCGAGATTGCGCTCGACACCTCGTCGAAGCTGTCCGTTGCCCGGGCGCCGAAGTGAATTGAGATCACCCCGATCACGATGCCTCCGAGGATTGCCTTGACCGCGTTGATCGCAATTTCGTTGATGGTGATCTGATCGAGAATGCTGAGCACGAACGTCAGGAAGCTGACCGGGTTGTTGTCCGAAACAGCGATCACCACATAGGCCGAAATGATGCAGACGACGTCGAAGTACACGAACATCAGCAGGAGTGAGATGGGAAACGCGAAGAAGACCGGCAACAGAAACATGTAGACCGGGTTGATTCCCAGAGAGTACAGGACCTGGAATTCGCGCGTCACACGCAGGTAGCCGATCTCGGAGGTGATGGCGGTGGCGGACCGGGCGATGAGGATGATCCCGGAAATGAGCGGTCCGAGTTCGCGGAACACGACCAGCACAAACAGGTAGCCATACTGCTCGCTGAGCAGATCGTTGCCGATGTACTGAAAAAGCCGTGACATCAGCAGCGCGCCGATGAAGGCCGCGATCACCGCGTTGATGTACAGCGCGCGCACTCCCGTGTTGTAGAGCTGGCGCATGAAGAGCGGATAGAAAATTCGCCGGCGGTTGGCCCGGACCAGGTGTTTGCTCGACTTCAGCGCGACGGAGATGAGACCGACGATGTCCAGCAGGTAGATCGCGTTCTCGCGGACGAAACGCCCGAACGAGTCCACGAAGCCAACGTCTGAGCGCTGTTCGTCTACAGGCTGCGTTGCCATGCGCGCACCGCATTTGCACGGGTCCCATCGTTGATTGCTGACAGAATGGAGATGGCGCGATCCGAGAAGCGTCGCGCTGCGTCGTTGTCACCCGCGGTGTCGGCCAACCGGGCCATGTTGACCAGGGTGTCGGCCATGCCGCGTGAGTCGCCTGCGCGGCGGTATTGCTCGAGCGCCGCGACGTAGTAGGTCCCGTCCCCGGAGGTCTTTGCATGGCGGTAGAAGACGAAAGCGAGGTCCGATGGATTGCCGGTTGCGTCATTGGCCACGATCGATGCGGCGCGGGCGGTCTCGCCCAGGTAGGTGTAGCAGACGGCCCTCTGCAGATCGCTGGTGGCAAGCCTCAGCGCTTCCCGGAACGGGCGATCCCGGCCGCTCAGACGCCCTTCGAGGAGCAGGGACTCGTAGCGGATCGCGTTCGAGTCGAGTTGCTCGGCCAGGTAGCTCATCGCCCTCGACTGCGTCGTGGCTTCGCTCGCATCGGAGCGTTTCAGGGCCAGGTTGGCCATCATGTGGCGGACCCGCCACTGGCCTTCGAGGTCGTCGTGCATCGCGTAGCGGTTGAGGGCGGCGCGCAGCGCTTCGTCTGCTTCGGAGAAGAGACCAAGCATCAGGGCGTTGACCGCATTCTGCTCGAGCGGGTCGGTCGGCGCGGGGGGCTCACTCCGGGGGCTCGCGCAGCCGCCTGCAAGCGCCAGCGCGACGACCAGCGCCGGCATGTGCCGGGCTGCCTTGCGCCGGATGTTCGGTTCAGCTTGTCGCCAGCTTCTCATGCTCTCGTTCCAGGATGCGCAGGAGTGTCGGCAGGCGGTCCAGCGTGTTGACGTACGTATTCAGAATCTCACGCGCCTCCTCATAGCTCTTGCGTTCGAGAAGAAAACGGAAATTCGAGCGCAGCGGCGCAAAATTCTCTTCGTCCAGCAGGCCTTCGATAAGGTCAGTGAACTCGTCGTAGTCTCCGTTCTCGAACGCCCTTCGTGCGCTGCGCAGTTTCAGGCGCAGCACGATCGGGGCAATCGTCGAGTTCATGAGCAGCGCGGCAAAAAGTGCCAGAAAGGTCACGATCAGATCGCCAACCTTGTCCTTGGCGATTGCGAGCCACTCCGCGAGCGTGGTGCTGGTTTGTGCCTCGCGGGTCGTGCGGATTGTCTCGATGTACTCCTTCGCCACTTGGTTGAAGGGGTTGATCTGCAGCGCTTCGCGCAGGGTCACCTCGGCCTCGTCGAGTTGATTGGCTTTGTATTGCGCTTCTCCCTTGAGGGCGTGGAGCACATCCTTGTTCGGGAATTTTGCGATTGCCCGATCAGCAAGAGAGATGACGGTAGCGTAGTCGCCGGCCTCCAGCTTCTTCTGCAGGACGATGACGACGAGTCGATCGGATCGCGTCGAGCGGTCGTAGTATGTCTCGATACTGGTGCGGAGCGTCGACATATCGGCCGTTTCGAGCAGCGGGAGGGCGAGCAAGGCCTCGGCCTCGCCGAAACGCTCATCCCGGACCAACGCGTCTGCTGCCAGCGTCGCGAGGTCGGCGTCGTCGGCAAACTGCTCGCGCGCTTTGGTCAGAAAACGTGCGGCGCCACGGGCATCGTCCTGATCCAGGAGTCTGGTGGCGTGGGCAATCGCCGCGGGCGCAGAGGCGAGAAAGCCCGCGTCCGGGTCCTGCGGCGCTGACTCTGGAAGTGCTGGCAGCGCCAGCCAGCAGAGCAGCAAGGCAAGAAGCAGTCTCACCTAGATCGCCACCACGATCAGCACGCCGGCCTTGTTCATGGCCTGTACGGTGCTGGAGCTTTGGGTGACACGCTTGGCATCGGCGGCGCGAATCATCAGATCCGAGCTGAGATTCTTGTAAGTGGAGAGCGCCCGGATCACGAACGGCTTGGTCGCCACGCGTCGGTTGCGCACGGCATCCTGCAGGTCGAAGTCGTAGGTGACGCCACGTTTGTTGACGATGTCGTCGTAGGACGTCGCCTTGGTCGGGTAGAGGAGGGTCCCTTCTTCGTCGCGGATGTTGGGGATCGTCGCTAGTTCGAAGTCGGGCACCGCGCTTGCGTCGATAAGGAGGCCTGAGAAGACGCTGCTCGTTTCGAAATCGGCGAGGGCCCTGCTCAGATCCGCACCTGGCTGTTCCACCTGGTTTTGCTCCATCCATTCGAGCACTGCGCGCACGGCTTTGGCATCAGCCTCGTTGCGGATCACGAACGGATCGGCGGCGTGGGCTGACGCGATGATCGACAAGGACCCGAGCCAGGTATCGGCACGCGCGAGCAGCCGGTCCAGTGCGGTAGCGTTGCCGGGCTGATACAGGCGCGAGGTTGCCTGATCGTCCGGCCAGACCGCCTGCAGGAACTTGCCCGATATGGGCATCGCCATCGTGACGGTCGCCACGTCGTTCTGATAGTGAGCGCGCGTGACCGCTGCGCCTTTGACGACACCTTCAACGCGGGCTGCCACCTCTCGGCTTT
>PBVL01000159.1 GCA_002728675.1 Gammaproteobacteria bacterium | reverse complement strand
CTGCTTGAACCGTTCGTTCTCGTAGGGTGGTTCGGCGAGAGAGACAGAGACCCCGGTCCTTCCGCCAACACCGTAGATGCTTCGGTCGGTGTCATTCACGATCGTCAGACCAAGCCCGGTCAGCAGCTGCTTGTAGAACGGCCCAGAACGGGCCATGTCCGTGACAGTGAGTTGGACATGCGCGATTCCGTTGACGGTGGGCATGTGTCATGACTCCTCGGTTTCCCAATAGGGGGTGTTGTTGAGCGGTCCCGGCGTCTGGCCAAGTTGAAAGAGGATGCCGTGTGCGCTCTTGGGTGAGATGAACGCGTCGAGGAAGCCGGGGTCGCTGAGGTGTTTGTCCACGACCCTGACGCCCTGTTCCTCCAGCCGGACAACCTTCTCTTCCAGGTCCGGTGTCTGGAGGGTAAGGTGATGGATGCCCTCGCCGCGCCGGTCGAGATATTTAGCCAGGAAGCCGTCGGGATTGATCGGTTCCAGAAGCTCGATGCAGAGGTTGTGCAGGTCGAACAGACCGACCCGGAACTCGCCTGACCGGTCTTCCCCGGCGCTTCTGAAACGTGCGCCAAGCACGTCCTCGAAGAACGGTCTGGCAGCGTCGATGCTGTGAACCGCGATGCCAATGTGGTCAAGACGGCCGATGGGTTCGGAGGCCATGGCGGTGCTCCTGATGGGGAATGTGCCCGCATCGTACTGCAGAAGCGAGCTGACAACCGTTCTTCGATGGATGCGTGCCGGGCCAAAGAGATTAAGATCAACGCACCTTCGACGGAGACAACACATGCAACGCTCACTCCTGTTCGCCGCGGCGTTGCTGTGCAGCGCGCTGGCACAGGCGGCACCCCAGGTGGGTGACATGGCGCCTGACTTCTCGCTCGTCGGGTCAGACGGGCAGACCTATTCGATGGCGCAGTTCCGGGGCAAACGCCCTGTGGTCATCGCCTTCTTCCCCAAAGCCTTCACCGGTGGATGAACGATCGAATGCAAAGCGCTGCGTGACAGCGCAAAGGAAATCACCGCCTACGACGTCGCCTATTTCATGGCGAGCACGGACACCGTCGCAGACAACACCGGCTTCGCAACGAAGAACGACGCGAATTTCCCGATCCTGTCGGACCGGGACAAGGCTGTCTGCAACGCGTTCGGTGTGTTGCACGAACGCGGCTTTGCCCGTCGCTGGACTTACTACATCGATGCCTAAGGGATCATCAGGCGGATCGACAAGAACGTGAACCCGCGTAACGCGGGGGCGGACCTCGTTCGCAATCTCGAAGAACTCGGGTTCCCGAAAGCGTCCTGAACGGAGGGTGGGCCGGGGTGGCGCCGAGGTCGCTTCGCCCCATCGTCCTTTCCAAAGAGTCGCTTGCCGGACTGGCCTCATGGCCTTCCGGCGGACGCCCGGTCGGTCAGAAGCCGAGCTCGCGCTTGAGTTCCTGATCGATCCAGATGCGCGAGTAGATGGGGCCAGGTCTGGCTGCGCCAGCCCGCAGCTCGCCGCCATAGTTCTTCACCCACGGCCACCATGCGGAATAGATGTACTCAGCCGGCAGCCAGATGTAGGGCGCGTTGTCGAGCATCTCGATCGTCATTGCGCGAATCATGGCGACACGCTTCGCCTCGTCCCGCTCGAGATGCAGGTCGACGACCTTCTGATCGAACGCGGGGTCGCTCCACTGGGAGGGGTTCCAGGTCTGACCGGTCTTGAAGCTCTTGCGCAGCGACGTCGTCGGATTGGTGTGTCCGCTGTTCATGAAGTAGCCCGACTCGTGGGTGCGCGTCGTCATCGCGGAGAGGAACGACGCGTATTCCATGGGCACGATCTCCATGCGCACGCCGACCTTGGCCAGATAGTCGTCGAGCAACGGGATGAGGTCCATGTTGTTGGGTGAGCAGGAGCACACCTGCACCTTGAAGCTGAAGCCGTCGGGATAACCGGCCTCGGCGAGAAGCGCTTTGGCCTTTTCCGGGTTGTAGTCGAAGAGCTCCTTCACCGACCCGGGCATTTCGTCCAGCGGCTGAAAGTATGCGCCGAACCCGGGGTGCATCGGGTAGGCCATCAGTTCAGCGTGTCCGCCGTAGTAGAGATCGACGATTTCCTGCTGGTTGACGGCCAGGTTGAGCGCGCGCCTGACACGGTTGTCGTCGAACGGCTTCTTGTCGACACGCATGACGACGAAGTTGCCGCCGGTCGTCAGCCAGCGCGACCACTGCAGTTCCGGTGTTGATTGCTTGAGATGGTCGACAACGATCCACCGGATCGACTCGAGGATGTCGATCTTGGCTGTCCGCAGCGCCGTGAGAATCGTCGCTTCGTCCTTGATGATGCGATAGCGAATCTCGTCCACGTACGGCAGCTGAAGCGCCGAGTCGCCCACCTGCTCCCTGCCCCAATAGTCCGGCCGGCGGGTGTAGGTCTGGATGTTCCCCTGGATGTAATGGGTCAGTTCGAACGGCCCTGTTCCCGTCACGAAACGCCAGTCCTTCGCGTCGACGTCCGCGATCTCGCGCGGAACGATGGCCGAGTGGAAGCCGTAGCCATAACGGTAGTCCCACTCTGCGTTGAACTCGTTGAAGTGGAAGACGACGGTGTGCGGGTCGCGCGCCTCGACCAGATCGATGTGGTCGAAGTAGGTCGGAATTTTCTTTGGGCTGCCCTCGACATTGTAGAAACTGAACACGACGTCTTCAGCGACGAGTTCGCGGCGCGGCATCATGCCGGCCTTGCCGTGAAACATGACGCCCTTGCGGAGATCCATCGCAAGCGTGAGCGGATCCTCCCAGTACCAGCGTTCGGCGAGTTCGCCCCGGAGCCCTTGGCGCGGGATGTAGGCCTCCGCCATGAAGGGGAAATCGCCGCCGAAACGCACGCTCTGGGTCAGATCGCCAGCCATGAGCTGCTCGCGGATCAGGCCGGTGTCGTGGTTGATCTTCCAGCTCCAGTCGACGGGGTCCCACGACAGCGCGGAGAGCGTGTAGTAGACCGTACCAATGTCGAGCGTGCCGCCGTAGCGTCGTTCGGAATCACCGTCGTCCGCGGGCGCAGGGTTCGGCACGAGGAGCGCGGTGCAGAGCGCGACGGCGAACGACAGGCGTACGATCATGTGGGGACTTCCAAACGGGAGGCCGCGAGTATATCCGCACCGACGTGGTTGCGGTTGGTTCTCTGGCACGGTTTGTCTCCGTCGTTCGGGAAGCTGCTCTTTGAGCGCGCGCCTTCTGCGTCACCGCGGCGCCGGGCTGTCGGCGCGGGAGCTGCCGTCTGGCGATCTTCGGCCTGCTTGCGCCGCTGACCTGGGTGCTGGCGGCGGGCGTTGAGATCATTTTCGAATCGGCCCTGGCGTGCTGATCCGCGGGGCCGGGAACGATCCGCTGACCGCTAGTGGACCTTGGGCGGGGCGTTCTGCCGCAGCGAATCGATGGCGTCGCAAATTCCCCTGAGGTTGGGATTGATCTGCAGCGCCTGTTCGAATGCGATGATGGCGCTCTCCGGATCGCGTGTGCGCAGGCAGATCTGGCCGAAGCCGCTGATGGCACCGAAGTGCCGGGACTCGAGTTCGAGGGTGCGCAGGATGTCGGACAGACTCTCGTCATACCGCTCCTGCACGAAACGCAGCGTAGCCCGCTTGTTCCAGGCTTCAGCCCAGTCAGGCCAGATCCGGATCATGTCGTCCAGCCTGGAATCGGCGGCCACGAGATCGTTGACCGAGAGGGCCTGCAGTACGCCTTCCATCGCTTCCGTGGCGCTGACGTCGTCATGCGTGCACCAGACTTCCCAAATGCGCTGTTCCGCGGCGGCACGGTGGTCTGCATCGCGGCTTCGCTTGAGCACCGCGAAGTATGGGTCGAGGTATGGTGAATTCGGCGGCGACGCCGGATTGACGATGGCCACCATGACACGATCAAGCAAATCCAAGGTGTTCATGTCGGCGTTGGTGGGTCGTTGGGCGGACACTGTCGGCTCCAATGCATCTCGGTTGAATTATACGGGTGCGCGCATGTGACCAAGGGTGTTCTCCGATGAAGTGTAGAGAACGAGCGGGGTGAATCGACAGACGGCCAGGCGGGTTGTCTGCGGGGTGACCGTTGGGTGATGGGCGGTTACTTCATGCTGCCGCGTCGCCAGGCGGTCAGTGTGCTCATCGATCGTGCAGCAGGGTCACCTCGACGAGCGGACTGCCGCTCACGAGTGCCTCGATCCCGGCCCGGTCGCGATACCACTCGGTCGCCGGGTGCGCAAAGACGCTGCGGCGGCGCCCGGGGTCCAGAACGGGCGTTGACCGCGCGGGCAGTTCGGCCCGTGCCGGCTCTTTCAGTCGGAAGACGAAGTCGGGATGCCGCAGCAGGTTGGCGTACCAGTCCCTGGGGCCGGGCGTCCCGGTGATGACGAGTACGTCGTCAAGCCGGCAGAACCAGATCTCGGTGACGCGGCGCTGCCCGGTGCGCGCACCGGTTGTGATGATGTCGATCGTCCTGTCGGATGCGAGGGCCTCACGGATCGAGGTGGGGGTTGCTGAGGTTGGCATTGGGGCGGTATGCCAGCCTGCCCGGCCGGTGGTTTGACGCGAAAATGGTATGCTCGCGGCGATCTGCGCGGCGTGGCCGCGCACCCCTCCTCCACACATTCAGGACGTTGGCATGGGACCACTTGCAGGATTGAAAGTCATCGAACTTCAGGGCATCGGGCCAGGGCCTTACTGCGGCATGATGCTGGCCGACATGGGCGCTGAGGTGATTAGTATCGACCGCGCGGCGAATGCCGGGCAGGGCAGCAGGGTCGACATCCTCGCGCGCGGCCGGCAGAGCATCGCGGTGGATCTGAAGAATCCGGAGGGCGTCGAGACGACGCTGAAGCTCATCGATACCGCGGACGTGCTCGTCGAGGGCTTTCGACCGGGGGTCACCGAGCGGCTGGGTCTCGGCCCCGAGGTCTGTCTCAAACGGAACCCTGGTCTGATCTACGGTCGCATGACCGGTTGGGGGCAGACGGGTTCGATGTCTCAGGCTGCCGGCCACGACATCAACTACATCTCGTTGTCGGGTGCACTGCACGCAATTGGTGAATCCGGTGGCAAGCCCGTTCCTCCGCTCAACCTCGTTGGTGACTTTGGCGGCGGCGGGATGCTGCTCGCGTTCGGTATCGTTGCCGCCCTGTTCGAGCGTCAGGGGTCTGGCAAAGGTCAGGTCGTGGATGCTGCGATGACCGATGGGTCGGCGCTGCTCATGAACGGCATCTTCGGAATGATGCACACCGGTGCGTGGCAGGGCCGCGGTGAAAACATGCTGGACAGCGGGGCGCATTTCTACAACACCTACGAGACCGCTGACGGCAAGTACGTGTCGGTTGGCTCGATCGAACCGCAGTTCTATGCGCTGCTGCTCGAAAAGTCCGGGCTGGGCGAAGGGCAGAACATTCCGAAGCAAATGACGCGCGACGAATGGCCGAATCTCAAGCAGGAGCTTGCCGCGATCTTCAAGACCAAGACCCGCGATGAGTGGGACGAGATCATGCTTGGCACTGATATCTGCTACGCGCCGGTGCTCAGTTTTGCGGAAGCGCAGAAGCATCAGCACAATGTCGACCGGCAGACGTTCGTCGAGGTCGACGGCGTGCCGCAGGCGGCCCCTGCGCCTCGCTTTGACCGCACGCCGCCCGAGGTGCCGCCTGCGGCGGCAACGGCCGGTGAGCACACGGACTCGATCCTGGCTGGCGCGGGATTCGACGCTGACGAGATCGCGCGACTGCGCGAGTCAGGCGCGGTCGCGGGCTGAGACGTTCCGGCGCGGGCAGGAGCCCGCGCCAGCAGCACGTCAGAGTGTGTCCAGCCAGGGCTCGTCCGAGTCCTCGCTGATGCCCTCGAAAAGCGGCGTCGACAGATAGCGCTCGCCGGTATCGGGGAGCATCGCAACAATGTTGCTCCCTGCGGGTGCGTCCGCCGCAAGGGCAAGGGCGGTCGCGACCGTGGCGCCCGCGGAGATTCCGCAGAAAATCCCCTCCTCCGCCGCGAGTCGCTTCGCGGTGGCGATTGCATCGTCGTCAGAAACGAGGCGAATCTCATCGATGACAGACTTGTCCAGCACGCCCGGTACGAAGTCCGGCGTCCAGCCCTGGATCTTGTGCGGTGACCAGTCGTTGCCCGTCAGCAGCGCGGCGTTTTCAGGTT
>PBVL01000158.1 GCA_002728675.1 Gammaproteobacteria bacterium | reverse complement strand
TGGTTGGCGGCGCGAGTCCCGCGGCGGTTCGCCGGGCCGTGACGAAGTGCCAGGGTTGGTACGGCTTTGCCCTGGATGTCGATCAGACCCGTGAGGTCACGAGCGCGCTCGCCGCTGCGGCGAGCCGTCTCGAACGACCGGACAGCCTTGGCCCGCTCCAACTCTCGGTCACGCCCCGCATGCGCCTCACCGCGGAAGTCGTGCAGGCATTCGAAGATCTTGGCATCGAGCGTCTCATCCTGCTGATGCCCGGTCAGGACCAGGCGGCACTGCTCGACTACGTGCACGAGATTGCCGACGAGTTCATCGCATGACCGTCGTCGGCATCATCACGCCGGGCGCGATGGGGGCATCGGTTGCGGCGGCGGCGAAATCCAACGGGCACGACGTCATCTGGGCAGGAGCGGGGCGCTCGCAGGACACCGTGGAACGCGCTGCCAGAGCCGGACTGCGTGACGTCGGCGATCACGCCGAACTCGTTCGCGAGGCGGCAGTGATTCTCTCGGTCTGTCCTCCGCACCTCGCTGAGTCGCTCGGCTCCGAAGTTGCAGATCTCGGCTTCACGGGGCTCTTCGTCGAGGGCAACGCCGTGACCCCGGAACGGACCCTGCGCATCGCGGCGAAACTCGCCGAAGCTGGCGCGGAAACAGTGGACGGCGGCATCATCGGCGGCCCAGCGTGGGAGCACGGCGCCGGAACGCGCTTCTACCTTGCCGGCCTCCGTGCGGAGGAAGTCTCGGCCCTCTTCAGGGGATCGCCTCTCGAGGCGCCCGTGCTCGATGGCGATCCTGGCGCCGCATCCGGGCTCAAAATGACCTTCGCCGCTTTCACCAAGGGCTCCACCGCACTGCTTACCGCGATCCTCGCGGCCGCGGAGAATCTCGGCGTACGCGCAGACCTCGAACGACAGTGGGGGGAATCATTCACCGATCAGACCCGGGCTCGCGTGACCGCAAACACGGCCAAGGCCTGGCGTTTCGCCGGGGAGATGCGCGAGATTGCCGCAACGTTCGAAGGAGCCGGGTTGCCCGGCGGCTTCCACGCTGCAGCGGCCGATGTGTTCGAACGGCTCGCGGGCTTCAAGGATGCCCCACAGCCCGGGATCGACGCGGTGCTCGAGGTACTGAAGCGTCGGTGAACCGCGCCGGCAGTGTCAGCATCGTCACGGGTTGCCCCGGCGCAGCTCGATGTCGCCGGGTTGCGCGGCAACGACGCGGCAACGCAACTCAGCCGTGCGCTCAACTCGCCCGACTATCTGATTCGCTGACGCTTGCCTCGACGCGGCTCAACAGGAAAGGGGCCCGCGCAATCGCTCCGGCCCCTTCATGACACGCCAGGTGTAGCGATCAACCGCGAGCGAACTCGCGAATCACCTCGCCCGGACGGTTACCCGTGTACTCACCGCCGCGGATCACGACCTTGCCGGCCACCATCGTCGCGTCATACCCCTCCGACTTGACGACAAGGCGGCCGCCGTTGTGCGGGAAGTCGTTGACGTACTCGGGATGGCAGGAGGTCAGCTTCTCGTAGTTGATCACGTTGACATCAGCATGCCAGCCTTCCCTGAGCGCGCCGCGCTCCCTGAGGCCAAGCACATCAGCGGATTTCTGCGTGATCCGATGGACCGCTTCCTGCAGTGAGTAGACGCCGCGATCGCGCGTGAGCTGGGCGAGCAGGAACGTGGGCGAATCCGCATCCGTGAACTGCCCGACGTGCGCGCCCGCGTCACCCAGCATCGGCACGACGTGGGGCAGTCGCATGTAGTTCCACTGATTGCGAAGTTGCCCCCCAAACGCCCACAGGTTCCAGAGTTCCCTGCCTTCCGACTCGATCAGCCGGTCGACATACACCTCGACCGCGTCTTTGCCTGCTGCCTCCGCAAGCTTGTGCAGGCTGTTTTGGCGCTCGAGGTCGTAGTCGGGGTACTGCTCCATGCCGAGGGGGTGCAGCATGCGCGCCACCTCACCGAAGCCGCCCGCCTCAATCCCTTCCCTGATCAGCGTCTCGCGGACCCCCGGCTCTTTCATGCGCGCAACGCGATCGGCGATGGAGGGCAGCTTCATGAGTTCGTTCCAGGCCGGCGTGTTGAGCCGCGTCTGCTGCGCAAGACCGAAGAACGAGCCGCTTGGCCGTGTATGACAGATGGATGTGATCCTGTTGCCCGCTTCGTTGTTGCGTTGCAGGAACTCCGACCAGCTTGCGACCCCGCCGTCGCCTTCGCGCCCGGCACCGCCGGAGAACAGCACCTGGCAGCCGATCTCCGCGCCGGTCTCGAACATCTCACGCTCGATCCTGGCCCGGGTCGCCATGTCGGGCGCCACCTGGAACAGACCGCCACGACCGCCGCCGGCAACCACGGCTTCCTGGATCGCGCGGGTCTCTCGGGCGTCTGCCCAGGTACCCGGCGTCAGACGGCCGTCCGGCACGCGGTGACCCAGAAAACGCGACGTGGAGAAGCCCACCGCACCTTCCGCAACCGACTCCCGAACAAGATCGACGATCCGCTGCAGTTCGGCGTCGTCCGCCTGAACCCCCTCGTCACAGCTCTTGTCACCCATCGCTTCGAAGCGGATCGCCGAGTGGCCTGCCAGGCCAACCACGTTCAGTGCGGGATCGAGCGACTGCACGGTGTAGAGGTATTCGCCGAAGCTGTTCCAGTTCCAGGGGAGGCCGTCCATGATCGCGTCGGCCGCAATGTCTTCGACCGCTTCCATGAGTTCCGCAAGGTAACGCTGGGTGCCGTCTTTCACCGGCGCAAACGTCACTCCGCAGTTGCCAATGAGCGCGGTTGTGACGCCGTGATAGGAACTCGGCCGCATTTCCGGGTCCCAGCCGATCTGTGCGTCGAGGTGCGTGTGCAGGTCGACGAACCCCGGTGTGACCAGGCGGTCCGTAGCATCAATTGTCTCCCCGGCCTCAGCACCGGAAAGGTCGCCAATACGGCTGATCCTGCCGCCGTCGATTGCGACATCGGCCCGACGTGGTTCGGCACCCGTGCCGTCGACGAGCGTTCCGCCCGAAATGATCGTTTCGTGAGTTGCCATCGTAAAGCGCTCCTTGCAGCAGCTTGTTGTTGTAGCCCTCAGCCGTCTCGAGTCACGCAAAGGGCGGGGTCAATCCGGGTATTTCGCCGCTACAGTTTGGAACATAGACGTCCTGCGCGCCACCACGTGCCATCGACCGGTCACCGCCCAACCCCGGCTAAGGGCCGCCCGGGTGGTTCCGCGGGCTCGCCGGTGGCAGTCCGCGATGCCGCGACCGCTTTCAGCATGGACATCCCCCAGGCATACGCGATCAGCGCCATGACGATGTTGGCGACGAGACCCGCAGCGTAGATCCCTACGTACCCGAACTGCGCATCCAGCAGGAAGGCGAGCGGAATCATGCCGACCGTCCGGATGAGCGAAAGCAGGAACGGCGGCATCGGCTTGCCGAGCGCAATGAAGAGGGAACTCGCCACCATGCCAACCCCAAGCGGGGCGATGCCGAGTGATGTCAGCCACAGGTACCAGGCCGCAGACTCGACCAGGGTCGGTTCATCGTTGATGGCGGACACCAGCCACTCTGCGGAGGGCCACAGCACAACCGCGCACGCCACACCCCAAACGCCCGCGAACACGCAGGCGACCCGCAGCCCGCCGTAGACCCGCTCAACGTTGCCGGCACCCCAGTTCTGGCCAACGAACGGCGCCACGCTCGATGAGAGCGACATGATGACCATCGTCACCAGCATCTCGATGCGCGACGCGATCCCGAACCCCGCGACCACTTCCGCGCTGTGCGCGGCGAGGAGACCAAGCACCACCGCCATGGAAACCGGCGCGATCAGGCTGCTCAGCATCGACGGCAGACCGATGTAGAGAATCTGCCGGGTGGAATCGACGATGCCGCTGAACGCGTCACTCCGGAACACGATCATCCGCTCACCTGCCGCGATCAGCGCGAGCATCGGGATGGTCCTGACGATGCCGGACAGGACGCTCGCCCACGCCACACCTTCGAACCCGAGTGCCGGCGCGCCGAGCAGACCAAACGCCAGCACAGGCGTCAGCAGGATCTGCACCGCGCTGCTGCCGACCATGATGTAGCCCGGCACCTTCGCGTTCCCGACCGCCCGCAGCACGGTGCTCGCAATCATCGGCAGGGTGAGCAGCGGGAGACCAAGGACCCAGATGTCCATGTAGACAAGCACGAGTTCGAGGATTTCCGCATCCGCCCCCATGAGCGCGAACAGTTCGCGCTGCCAGGCGAGCGCAAACACCATGAGGATCGCGACCAACCCGCAGGACATGACGACGGCATGGGTGGTGAGCGTGCGGACCCTGGCCCGGTCACCGGCGCCCTGCGCCCTCGCGATGAGCGATGAAGCGCCCGTGCCGAGGCCCATCGAGACAGACGAGAGCCCCATCATCAGCGGGAACGTGAAGCTGTAGGCCGCGAGTTCCGGCGCCCCAAGGAAGCCGACGAAAATCGTGTCGGTCATCGACGCGAAGATCATTGACGAAATCCCGAGAAACATCGGGATCGTCATGCGGGTCAGATGGGCGCCAATCGGTCCTCGGGTCAGGTCCCGTGCCACGTCGTCAGCCACCCGGCACTCCCGTTTCGAAGGCCACCATCACGTCAAAGGTGAGCAAGCCGGATACCGCATGCGGCTGCAGGAGGTGGCGCATCTCGTTACGGAACCAGTCGGCCGCGTCGCCAGGCATGCAGTCGAGCGCAAACGCCTGGCGGGAGAAGAACGTCTCGATATAGTCGTCGACGGTCTGCGAGACGGTGTGAGGTCCGAAATGCCGGATACCGTCGGAAGCGAACATCGGGTGTACGAGCAGAGTCTCTTCGAGCGGGGTCGGATAACGCACCGTGTCGACCCACGCCGGAAGCTCCTCGTTGATGCGGAGCTGAACCGTTTTTATGATGGCGAGCTCGTCCGCCCCCCGCGGGGGATTGAAAGCCGAATCGCCGTTGATCACCGCCAACCGGCCTGCGGGAGCAAGGTGTCCGGCAAGGCCGGGCAACAGCCGATCGTGATCGAACCAGTGAATACTCGCGCCCGCCGTCACCAGATCGAACACGCCCGGGATGACGTAGGTATCAACGTTTGCCTCGACCCAGTTGATGTTCGCATCGTCGCGCTCGTCACCCCGAGCGCGCGCCAACATGGCCGCGGACAGGTCAACCGCGACCACCTCTTCCACATGCGGCGCAAGAAGGTACGAGAGCTTCCCCGGACCACAGCCGAGATCCAGCACGCGGCGTGGCCCGGATTCGAGCAACGCCTCGAGCACGGCACCCGAGTAGTCGGGCCGCAGGTGATAGCGGTCGACGACCGATGTCAGAGTGAATCGGTCGCCCGGCTTCATTTCACCGACCGAGTTCGGTCAGCATGTCAGCCAGTTTGGTGAACTTGACCCGCGGGCGCCCCTGCGCTTCGCCGTTAGCGAGTTCCGCGCTGTCGAGCTTGCTCCAGTCCGCGTAGCTGATTCGCTGCGGCTGCTTCGCGGCCACCATCTCAGCCGCGGCCTCGGGCTCGGGCGCTGCGGGTTCCAGCAGTTTCCCTGCCTGCATATCCTCGACCATGCAATTGACAGTTTCCTGTGCGCACGTCTTGTTCGTCCCGATCACACCCGACGGACCGCGCTTGATCCACCCCGCGGTGTAGAGGCCAGTCAACGGATTCCCGTCGGCATCGACGACCCGCCCCGCTTCATTGAGGATCGTGCCCCAGCTCTCGTGAAACGGGATCTCCGGAAGCGCCTTGCCGAGGTATCCGACCGAGCGGAAGACCAACCCCACAGGGATTACCTCCTCCTGATCGGTTGCCCGCGACCGAACGCTGCCGTCGTCTGCGGCGTAGGCTTCGTTGCGCACGATGCGAATGGCGCTGACACGCCCGGTGTCGTCCGCGATGAGTTCCGTTGGGGACGTCAGGAAACGGATGTGCAGCCTCTTGCGCCGACCTTCCGGTTTTCGTTGGGCAAGTTCCTGAACGGTCTCGACATTCTTCGTGACGTTCTTGTCCGGAACACGTTCCATCTCGGCGCTGCTGTGCGGGTCGAGCGTCGCCTCATCCTCTGTGATGATCACATCAGCATCGATGAGTTCACCCAGTTCCTTGATCTCGGGCGGCGTGAACGCGGCCTGCGCCGGCCCGCGACGACCGAACATGTAGACATCCTCGACAGAACTGTCGCGCAGCGCGTCGATTGCGTAGTCAGCCATGTCTGTCGCACGCAGTTCCTCATCCGTCCGGCAGAGAATCCGCGCGACGTCGACGGCGACGTTGCCGATGCCGATGACCGCGACTGACTTCTGGGACAAATCAAAGTCACGGGAGGCAAAGTCGGGATGACCGTTGTACCAGGCCACGAACTCGGTGGCGCTGTGGCTTCCTGCCAGGTCTTCACCGGGAATAGCGAGATTGCGGTCGTTGGGCGCGCCGGAAGTGAAGATGACCTGATGGTAGTGGGCCTTCAGGTCGTCGAGCGTCACGTCATCCCCGTAGGCAACGTTCCCGTAGAACCGAAAATTGGGCTTCTGGGCGCTCTTGTCGTACGCGCGGGTAACCGACTTGTCCTTCTGGTGATCCGGCGCAACGCCACCACGCACCAATCCGAACGGGGTCGCGAGGCGGTCGTACATGTCGACTTCCACGCTCAGATCCTTGTGACGGGCGAAGTTGCTGACCGTGTAGAAGCCCGCGGGTCCCGACCCGATGATCGCTACGCGCAGGGGATTGGATTCGGACCCGACATCCGCCATTGCCTCGTACTCCTGAGTTCTTTTTTTGGTTGCACGAGCGTATCAGGGCACCCTTGGCCCGTCCACGGC
>PBVL01000157.1 GCA_002728675.1 Gammaproteobacteria bacterium | reverse complement strand
GGACTCACCGATCAGAAGAAGGCGCTGATCGGCGAGTTGCTGACGTTGACTGGCGCCAACGACTTCAGCACGACGATGATGAACTTCTATGTCGGGCAGCCGGCGTCGGTGCTGAAGAAGGTCAATCCCGAGATTGATCAGCAGGCATTCGTGATCATCGAAGAGGAGGTCCGTGCAGTCATGCGCGAGGCGTTGGCCGGGGACGCGCTCAACGAGCAGATCACATACCCCATCTATCACCGACACCTGTCGGCCGCCGATATTCAGGCGCTGGTCGATTTCTACAAGACGCCGGCTGGGCGCAGGGTCCTTGCCGCGCTGCCGGTGATTACCGAAGAGGGACGGCGGGCAGGACAGGCCTGGGGTGCCGAACTCGTCCCGAAGATGAAGGCACGTGTCCTCGAGCGACTGAAAGACGCCGAACTCGTGGACTAACGTGGATCGACCGATCAGTTGAGGTACTGGAAGACCTTCACGATCTTCTGGACGCCGCCAGTCGTACGTGCCACCTCGACGACGGCGTCCGCCTCGGCTCGCGTGAGCAGTCCCATGAGATAGACCACGCCGTTCTCCGTCACGACCTTGACCCGGTTGGCGTCCGCATCCTTGGAAGCGGTCAGTCGGCCCTTCACCTTGAGTGAAAGGAAACGGTCGTTCACCCGGGCAAGGGTTGCGGTTTTGCCGGCGACCGTCAGTTCGTTGTGGATTCGGTCCACGTGACGGAGGTCCCGGATCGTCTGCTCGGCCAGTGCACGCAGCTCGTCGCTCGCAACCTGGCCGACGAGCAGGACCGCTCCGTTGAAGGCAATGACCCTGATGTGGGCCTTCTTGAGGTCCGGATGCGCGGCGCGAACGTTAACCACCCCCTTGCTCTCCAGCATCTCGTCATCGAACACGGTGCCGAGCGTGCGTTTGCCGAGATTCTCCGACACGGGCCCGTCGCTTGCCGCATCCATGACGGTGGAGCAGCCGGTGCCGAGCGCGAGCACCAGTACGAGGGTGATCAGGCCGGGCAACGGCCTGTTGGCGGGGTCAGGCATTGAACGCGTTGCGAATCCAGTCAACTTCGAAACTCCCAGGTTTGCCGGTTATTGACACGATGTCGAACCGACAGTTCCGGTCCGACTGGCGGGGTGTTTGCAGATACGCGCTTGCCGTGCGTACGATCCTGGCCGTCTTTGCTGCCGTGACAGACTCCAGACCGGTGCCAAATCGGGTGTTGCGCCGGTATCGAACCTCGATGAAAACGAGAGTATTCGTATCCGACATGATGAGGTCAATCTCACCTGCGCGAATCCGGTAGTTGCGCGTGATCAGGTCGAGGCCGGCGCCCTCGAGGTGACAAAGCGCGGCATCTTCTGCCGCGCGACCCATTTCGACGCTTGTCACTCCGCGGCGACAACCATCGGTTGCGGCATGACCTGACCCTCGCGGAACTGCGCCCACATGAGTTCGCGTTGAACGATCCTTTCCTGAGTGAGACGAAGCGTTCCGGTTCTGCCGTGCACGCGTTCCCCCGGAATGGATTCAAGTTGCCGGAGTCGCGCGTACAGTCGGTAAGCGTCGACGCCGAGTGCGAAGAACGGTGCAAGGGGACCATCCGCTTCGGGCCAGGCGGCGGTGATCAGTTTCTGCGCGCTGTCGCCTGGCGTCAGCTTCCAGGGCATGTCGCAAAAGCGGATTCGGTCGACATCGAGCATCGCCATTCGCCCGGCGTTGGGCTCATGCACGTGCGACGTTGCGTAGACCGGCAGGTCCTCGGCGAAGTAGAAGTCGAGCGTTGGTTTGAGTGCGCCAGCCTGGGCGGGGCTCGCGAGAATGAACACGTAATCGACGTCCTGCCGGCGGCGTGGCGTGTGCTCGAACGTCAGACCGGTAATGCGCCGCAGATCACTGGCGCGGGCTTCGCTTTCGTCGACATCGAGGAGTGACTTCACGAGCCTGGAGACGTCGCCGTCCGGTGTGAAGACCAACTGGTCGATCACGTCGCCGCCCTGGGCGGTCCACTCGGCCGCGAACAGGTCGAGGTTGCGGCGTCCCCATTCGGAGTCGGGCGCGATGGCGAGCACCCGTCGGTGACCTTCCCTCCGGGTCTGCCGGACCACCTGCATGATCTCGTCGTCCGGGGCCAGCCCGAACTGATACACCGGCCTCGTGGATGTGGCGGGTCTGGCGTCGGCGCTTGCGCGGTTCAGCGCGATGACGGGCAGTTCCGGTCCCGCAATTCGCAGCGTTTCGGCGACGCGACCCCGATCGAGCGGGCCGATGATCAGTTCGGCGCCGTCGCTACGGGCTTCGTTCAGCACACTCGCGAGGTCGGCCGCTGACGTGTCATAGACGGCAAGCTCGGGCGGTGTCTGCTGCCCCGCAGTCGCGTGATAGTGGGCCCCCACGATGCCGTCCCGGATCGCCCGGCCATAGGGCGCGAGGCTGCCATGCAGCGGTAACAGGAGGGCCACCCGGCGCGGTTGTCTGGTGACGACGTCCCGAAGCATCACGAGGTACCGGGGCGGTCGCTGGGCGGCAGGATGGTTGCTCCACGCGATACGCCAGTTGTCGAACTCGAGCAGCGTACGCTGAGGGTCATCGGCGTGACGCTGTGCGAGTTCCGCCAGTGACAGCCAGCCTCGGACCTCGGGCGTGATCTCTCGCTCCGCCTGACGACGCAGCACGCCCGCTGACAGTTCGCGCAGCGTGTTGAAGATCGCCTCACCGTTGCCTGCCCGATCGGTCGCAGCCAGGAGTGAATGGACGTAGATGCGCTCCCGGGCGCTTGCGAGATAGCTGCGCATGGCGGCATAGGTGTCGCTTTTCATCATGCCGAGTTTGATCTGCGCCTTGCGGTCGAGCGGAATCTGCTGCAGGCGACCGTCGCCCAGCCAGCGCAGGGCGAGCGGAGCGTCATCCGCGCGGAGGGCATCGCGGGCCCGCAATACCAGGTAGCGCCGGAGCTGTGCTGGAGCGGCGCGGTCCGTGTCGACGTCGTCGAGAATCGAGCCAACGGCGCTGTCGTTCCGGAGCAGCGTTTCCGCGGCTGACAGGCGGTAGTCGTTGGCGCGCTGCGGAGCGGCCGTGCGCGCCGCGATCAGCATCGCCTGGGCGTCGCCCGACGCGGGTTCGAACGCCTCGACCGTGCCGGCCGCGGGTTGTGTGTCGGGCGGGGTTGGTGCGGGGGCCGTACAGGACGCCAACAGCACGATGGTTACAATGACTGCGGAGCGCATCGTTGCCGGGCGAACTGCGAGGAGGAGAAGATGACGAGATTGTATGTGGTTGCCACACCGATTGGAAACCTCGCGGACCTCAGTCCCCGCGCCGCCGACATCCTGTCGCGGGTGGCGGTCATCGCGGCCGAGGACACGCGCCGCGCGCGGCGACTGCTCGATCATGCCGGCCTCAGGACGCCGCTGACAGCGCTGCACGACCACAACGAACGTCGGGCGATTCCAGGCCTGTTGCGCCGCCTCGAACAGGGCGACGACGTTGCGCTCATTTCGGATGCGGGAACGCCGCTGGTGTCCGACCCCGGTTTTCCTCTCGTTCGCGCCGCCCAGGATGTAGGGATCGATGTGCAGCCGGTACCCGGTCCGAGCGCACTCACGGCCGCGATTTCGGTTGCTGGAATCGCGACGGACCGGTTCGTGTTCGAGGGTTTTCTGCCCGCGAGATCGGCCGCACGCCGCAATCGGATCAAGGAACTGGCCGATGAGACGCGGACCATTGTCTGGTACGAGGCGCCGCACCGGGTGGCAGCGACCCTCGGGGATCTTGCGGAAGCCCTCGGGGGCGAGCGGGAAGCCGCCGTGTGCCGGGAGCTCAGCAAGGTGCATGAACAGTCCGTTCGGGCATCGCTCGATTCACTTGTCGCGGCACTTGCGGACGGGACCATTCCTGCCCGCGGCGAGTTCGTGATCGTCGTGAGCGGAGCTGCGGGGGAACGCGATGGCAATCTTCGCGAAGGGCAGCGGGTGATGGCGCTTCTCCTCGAAACCGTTGCGCCGGGTAAAGCAGCCCAACTCGCGCACGAGATCACCGGCGTGTCGCGAAAAGTATTGTATGGCTGGGCCATGTCGGAACGCGGCGAGGCTTGAGCTTCAGTGGTCTACGCGGTTAGATGCACTTGGGAGTCGGCCGGGCAATCGCCGTCGTGAACGGAGGAAAGTCCGGGCTCCACAGGGCGGGATGCCAGGTAACTCCTGGGGGGCGTGAGCCCACGGCCAGTGCAACAGAAAGGATACCGCCTCGTTCGCGAGGTAAGGGTGAAATGGTGCGGTAAGAGCGCACCGCGGACGTGGTAACACGTGCCGGCAAGGTAAACCCCATCCGGAGCAAGACCAAATAGGAATCCAATGCCGTGGCCCGCGGTGGATTCGGGTAGGTTGCTTGAGGCGCACGGTGACGTGCGTCCCAGATGAATGATTGTCCTCGACAGAACCCGGCTTACAGGCCGGCTCCCAACGCTTGACGCGGGTCCGTCCGCACCGGCGTGCCGCTTACGTCCGTCAGCATGCCGTACTCCACAAAACCCCTCCCCCTGACGCTTCTGATGTCGTTCGGGGCGAAAACGTGACCGATGTTGTTCATTTGAGGCGTTTTCGGCGTTTTCTGTCGGTTGCTTCCCACTTCTCACCACCCGCGTCGCGTCGTGGCCGGGATACTGTTATTAAACCCGTATTTTTTATTCTAAAAGGGTATAAAATTACCCAATCTTAAGGAATTACTTTAAGAGTTTGCGTCAGGTGCTTGTTTAATTGACGTTCTTGAGAACCTGGGCTCAGGTCTCCGAATGCGGCCTTAAGTTCTTGTGTTTTAAGGCATTTTGACGTGCTTGACATGCCCTGGTGGTGAGCATAACGTCACATGTGAGAAAAAGTGGGTATTTGTGTTCAATTGTGGGATCCCGGCGTAGATCGGTGGCACACATGCAGAACCCACCTCCAGGAGCATGGGAGATCGGGACCGTCGCGCGGGTCATGACCGCGTGGTCTGGTCCAAATTGGGATGTACAGGGGCGTCAACAACATCAACCTCGATGCCAAGGGTCGGCTTGCGATCCCTACCCGGTATCGCGAGCTTCTGATGGATCATTGTAATGGCCACGTCGTCATAACGATAGATATCAAGGAACGCTCCCTTCTGATCTACCCACTCCCGTTCTGGAAAGACGTGGAACGCTCCGTTCAGGCGCTCCCCAGCCTCGACCCGGTTTCGCGGGAAATCCAGCGCCTGCTCATCGGTTATGCGACCGACATCCAGATGGACGGTAACGGGCGCCTGCTCCTGTCCGCGCCGCTGCGCGAATACGCGCATCTCGACCGCAAGGTGGTGCTGCTGGGGGAAGCCAACAAACTCGAACTCTGGGACGAGGAGCGATGGACCGCGCACCGCGACGCCGTCCTGGAGCGCCAGTCCGAACTGCAGATGTCGGACGCGCTGCGGAACCTCACGCTGTGATCGCGGGCTCCCACGAAACCGTGCTGCGCGACGAGGCGACGGTTGCGCTCGCAATCAGGCCCGACGGCGCGTATGTCGACGGAACCTACGGCAGGGGCGGTCACGCGCGCGCGATCCTAGAGCAACTTGGTGAGTCGGGCCGGCTGGTCGTGATCGACCAGGATCCCACCGCGATCGAACATGCACGGCTTGCGTTCGACGGCGACGCCCGGGTGACGGTCTGTCACTCCCGTTTCGATCAGTTGGCGGAAGTACTCGCGGAACACGGCATCGATGCCATAGACGGTCTGCTGCTCGATCTGGGCGTTTCCTCGCCACAACTCGATGATGCCTCCCGCGGCTTCAGTTTCAGTCATGACGGTCCGCTCGACATGCGCATGGACACGTCGTCGGGCGTCACGGCTGCGCAATGGCTCGCCTCGGCCGAAGAGCGGGACATTGCGAACGTCATCTACCGGTTTGGTGAAGAGCGCAACAGCCGTCGAATCGCGCGGGCCATCGTGGCGCGGCGCAAGGAAGGCGGCATTGCCTCGACCGCCGATCTCGCCGAAATCGTGCGCGACGCATCGCGTCGGCACGACAGTAACAAGCATCCCGCCACGCGCACGTTTCAGGCGCTGCGCATCTATCTGAACGATGAGCTGGGCGCGCTCGAACGGGTGCTCGAGGCGGCGCTCGTGGTATGCCGACGTGGCGGCCGGATCGTCGTGATCAGCTTCCACTCGCTCGAAGACCGCATCGTCAAACGGTTTTTTCGCGATCAGTCGAGCGGGCAGGCGCTGCCGCGCCGTCTGCCGGTGCGCGACGCGGAGATTGTGCGGCGCCTGCGGACGATTGGCCGCGCGGTGAAAGCGTCGGACGCGGAAGTCGCGGCAAACCGGCGTGCGCGCAGTGCAGTCATGCGCGTCGCGGAGAAGGTGGCGTGAAGCTCTCGTTGCCCAACGAATCGGCGGGGGTCACCGAATGGGTCCTCCTTGCGGTGACGGGTCTGATTTTCGTGGTGAGCGCGATCGGCGTCGTGTGGTCGGTCCATCAGACGCGCCTCGGCTATGCAGAACTGCAGACCCTGGAAGCCGACCGGGATGCGCTCGAAAGCGAATATGAGCGACTGCTGCTCGAACAGGGCGCGTTTGCGGACTATGCGCGTGTCGACCAGGTTGCCCGCGAGGAACTGGGCATGTACACGCCGCCGGCGGGCGAGGTTGTCATCGTGAAGAGAGCGCAGTGAGCGTCTGGCGCCTCTACCTCGTCGTTGCAGGTGTGCTGCTCGCTTCGGCTGGCCTTGCGGGTCGCGTCTTGTACCTGCACCTCGTCGATCGCGACTTTCTGCAAGACCAGGGCGACGCGCGAACCATCCGCATGGAGCGGGTCAACGCCCATCGCGGGATCATCAGCGATCGCCACGGCACGCCCCTCGCCATCTCGAGTCCCGTGGTGTCGCTCTGGGCCAACCCGTCCGAGATCGACGACCCGGGTACCGTTGCCACGCAGCTGGCAGCGGGACTGGGCCTGTCCGCGGAGCTGGTGACCCGTCGCCTGGTCGACAACCGTGATCGGGCGTTCGTCTATATCCGCCGACGCGTTCCGCCAGCAACTGCGGGCAACATTCTTGCGCTGGGTCTTCCCGGCATCTACGGCGAAAAGGAGTACCAGCGTTACTATCCGGCTGGTGAGGTGACAGCGCATGTGGTGGGCTTCACCAACGTGGATGACCAGGGCCAGGAGGGGGTTGAGCTTGCGTTTGACGACTTTCTCGCGGGGACCTCGGGCAAGAAGAAGGTCCTGAAAAACCTCTACGGTGCGATCGTCAAGGACATTAAACCGGTCGTCGAGGCGAAGCCCGGGCGTGATCTCAGCCTGTCGATCGACATGCGCCTGCAATTCCTCGCCTATCGTGAGCTGAAGTCCGCCATTGCCCAGTTCGGGGCAGAGTCGGGGACGTTCATCATCCTCGACGTGCTGACCGGCGAAGTGATGGCGATGGTGAATCAGCCGTCCTTCAACCCGAACATGCGCGCGAACCTGAATCTGGCGGCGGTCAGGAACAGGGCCGTGACCGACGTCTTCGAGCCGGGTTCGACGGTTAAGCCACTGACCGTCGCGGTTGCCCTCGCAAGCGGTGACTTCACTCCCGCGAGCCGGATCGACACCAGTCCTGGGCGGTTCAGGGTTGGCAAGAAGACCATTCGGGACCCGGGCAATCGCGGAGTGATGAGCCTTGCCGACATCGTGGCGCACTCGAGCCAGGTGGGGATCAGCAAACTGGCGCTCGAACTGCCCGAGTACGACGTATGGGCAACGTTCCAGGCGATGGGTTTCGGGCAACCGACGGGTGCCGGCTTCCCCGGTGAGCGCGGTGGCTTCCTGCCGAATCATCGACGCTGGCAGGACATC
Source organism: Gammaproteobacteria bacterium (assembly GCA_002728675.1). Classification (GTDB taxonomy): domain Bacteria; phylum Pseudomonadota; class Gammaproteobacteria; order Pseudomonadales; family Azotimanducaceae. Next base: position 21,535 of record PBVL01000157.1, on the reverse strand, counting down.
GAGCGTGTCACGTTCGCCTATGGCTACGGGCTGACAGTGACCCCGCTTCAACTGGCGTCCGCGTACCAGACCATTGCGGCCGGTGGCGTGCGGCGTGAGCTTTCGATTCTGCACGGCCGCGCGCCGCGCGGTTCCCGCGCGATGGATCGCCAGATTGCACTCGACCTCACCGCGATCCTGAACCACACCGTTCGCGTCGGAACGGCCTCCCGGGCCGACGTCGAGGCGTATTCAGTTGCGGGCAAGACCGGCACGGTGCGCAAGCTTGGCGTCGAAGGAGACTACAAGGACACAAGTCATCTCACGTTTTTCGCGGGCATCGCGCCCGCGAGTCGGCCGCGACTGGTGGGCGTGGTCATGATCAACGATCCCGACGTGCCGGAGGCGGGTGGCGGGACGATCGCCGCCCCTGTCTTCTCGCGGGTCATTGGCGGTGCGCTGCGTTTGCTGAACGTGCCGCCGGATGAGGCCGCGCTCGAAGTGGCGGCGCTCGACGGAGCGGCATCATGATGCGGCTTGGTGAGCTCCTCTCGGGCACGCCCGCCGCGCGCTGGTCATCGGCCCAGGCACGCGAGGCAGTGATCGGTGGTCTCTGCCAGGACAGCCGGTCTGTGCAGAGGGGTGATCTCTTTGTGGGGATGCCGGGCGAGTCGGTCGACGGCCGGCGCTTTGTGGAGGATGCGCATCGACGCGAGGCCGCGGCGATCCTGATCGAAGATGACGGGCGTGCTCTGCCGGACCCCGGTGTCGCGGTCACGGGACTGCGATCCGCGCTTGGCGGGATCGCCAGCAGGTTCTTCGGTGAGCCGTCGGCACAACTCGAGGTCGTCGCCGTCACTGGCACGAACGGCAAGACCAGTTGCTCGCAGTACGTCGCCCAACTCTGCGCCGCGGCTGGCGTTGATTGTGGCGTCATCGGGACGATGGGCCATGGCGTCCCTGGTGCACTCGTGGGGCCTTCACTCACGACCCCGGAACCGGTTCGCCTGCAGTCCATCCTCGCCGAGTTCGTCGCCGAGGGGCGCAGCGCGGCGGCCATCGAGGCATCGTCCCACGGTCTCGTGCAGGGACGCCTCAACGGGACCCGGCTCCGGGTAGCGGCCTTTACCAACATCACCCGGGATCATCTCGACTATCACGCGGACTTCGACGCCTACAAGGCCGCAAAGGCCCTGCTGTTTCGCTGGCCGGGGCTCGAGGCCGCCGTCGTGAACGTGGACGACCCCTGGGGCGCGGAACTGGTCGCGATGTGTGAGGCGCCGGTCTGGACCTACTCCGCAACCGGCCGCGAGGCCACCGTGCAGGCGTACGATCGTGAATTCGGACCTCGTGGAACGCGCTTCACGCTCGCGGAAGGCGGCAGGTCGGCAACCGTCGGGAACAGCCTGCTGGGCGATTTCAACGTTGCCAACGGACTCGCGGCATTTGCGGCAGTTCGGGCACTTGGTGTGCCCTTTGACGAAGCCGCGGCCGCGCTCGGCAACCTGCGGCACGCACGCGGCCGCATGGAACTCCTGCCCACCGGAGCATCGAGGCCGGCGGCCATGATCGACTACGCCCATACGCCGGACGCGCTCGAATCCGCACTCCGGGCGGCGAGGGGACATTGCTGGGGCAGCCTTTGGGTCGTCTTCGGCTGCGGGGGAGACCGGGACCGGGGCAAACGTGCCGACATGGGGCGCATTGCGGAAACGCTCGCGGAGCATGTGGTGCTGACCGACGACAATCCACGTTCCGAGTCGTCGGCCGCGATCATTGCCGACATCGCGAGCGGCCTCGGCAGGCTTCAGCCGACGGTTCTGAACGACCGCGCGGAGGCGATTCGTTTCGCGCTCCACTCATCGGGGCCGGGTGATCTCGTCGTCATCGCGGGTAAGGGTCACGAGGACTATCAGGAACGGGACGGTGTGCGCCGTCCTTTCAGTGACTTCGAGGTTGCCCGACAGGCGCTGGAGGATGGCGCGTGGACGTGATTGTGGGAGCAGGCAAGACCGGTGCCTCCTGTGCGCGCTACCTCGCGGCCAGGGGCGTCCCGTTTCGTGTTGCGGACGACAACCCGGACGCGCCGGGGATGGCGGAGATTCGCTCGCTTGTTCCCGACGTCGAGTGTGCGCCTGTCGCGCAGGCGGAACTCAGCAACGGGAACCGGCTGATCGTGAGTCCGGGCGTACCGCTCGCGCGCGAGGAGATTGCCGAAGCGATCCGCGCGGGAGTTCCGGTGACGGGCGATGTGGCCATCTTCTGCGATGAAGCAAAGGCGCCCTTCATCGGTGTCACCGGGTCAAACGGCAAGAGCACGGTAACGACGCTGTTGGGGCGCATGGCCGAAGCCGACGGAAAGCGGGCGGTTGCGGGTGGCAATCTCGGCACCCCGTGCCTCGACTTGCTCGCCGATGCGATTCAACTCTATGTGATCGAGATGTCGAGCTTCCAGCTCGAGACGGCGGTATGTCCGGGCGCTGACGTGGCTGTGTTGCTCAACGTCAGCCCGGATCATATGGATCGCTATCCGGACTTTGCCGCGTATCGCGCGGCCAAGCTCAACATATTTGGTGGCTGCCGGGCAGCGGTCATCGCGCGGGGCTTCGACGTTGACCTCGATGCGGAACTCTGGACCTTTGGCGACGATCCGGCGCGCGGCCTGCGCGAGACCGGACTCGCCGACGGCTCGCTGCTTCTGGAAGGTGAACCCGTTATCGGTGAGGCGGAACTCAGGGTCGCCGGCCGCCACAATGTGCTGAACGTTCTGGCCTGCCTGGCTGCAGGCCGGTCGGCGGGATTGGGTGTCGCCGCGATGTGTGAGGCGGCGCGGTCCTTTCCCGGCCTTCCGCACCGGACAGAATGGGTCGCCGAAATCGACGGCGTCACGTACCTGAACGATTCCAAAGCCACCAACCCGGGCGCGACAATGGCCGCGGTGCAAGGGTTCGCTGATCGTCCGCTCAAGCTGCTGCTGGGTGGCCAGAGCAAAGGCGCCGACTTCACCGCGCTGGCGACGGCGCTGCTTGGCGCCAACGTCGAGGCATTTGTATTCGGGGAAGACGCGGACGTGATCCGCCGTGCGCTCCCGGCCGCCGTCACCGTTTCGTCGACCATGCGGGAGGCGCTTGGCCAAGCCCGCGCGCGTGCGCGGGCCGGCGATACGGTGCTGCTGTCGCCGGCCTGCGCGAGCTTCGATGAGTTCAGCGGGTACGCCGAACGCGGTGACGCGTTTGCCGAAGCGGTGCGGGAGGGCAGTGATGTCTGACATGGCCTCGCGCGGGGGGCTGCGCCGCTTCGACGGGGCAACCATGGACGGAGCGGCCGTGGACGCGGTGCTGATCGCGCTCGTGCTGCTGCTCGTGACGACCGGTGTGGTATTGGTCAGTTCAGCGTCGGTGGAAATCTCCGCCCGTCAGCACGGGAATCCGCTCTACCTGACGTTCAAACACCTCGCGTTCCTGGCCGTGGCCGTGATTGCCGGCGTGTTTGCGTGCCTGACACCCTTGGCGCTGCTGCAGAGGGCGGGTCCGCTCTTTGTCATCGCAAGCGCTGTGCTGCTCGTTGCGGTCCTGATTCCGGGCGTCGGCCGGGAGGTGAATGGAAGCATTCGCTGGATTCCGTTGGGCCCGTTCTCGCTGCAGGGGTCCGAGTTCGTCAAGGTGTTCATCGTCCTCTATGCCGCGAGCGCGCTTGCCCGGCACGCGGAGCCGATCCGGACGCATATCCGTCACGCGGGCAAGCTGCTGCTGATCCTCGCGGTCTTGGTCGCCCTCTTGCTGGAGCAACCGGACTACGGCTCAGCCGTGGTGATCATGGCCGCGGTCGTCGGGCTCGTTTTCCTCGCGGGAGCCCCGCTGCGGCATTTCGTTCCGCTCGTCGTCGTCTGCGTGGGTGCCTGCGTCGTCCTCGCAGTCGTGCAGCCGTACCGGCTGACACGGCTCACGACATTTGCCGATCCGTGGGAACACGCCTTTGGCAGCGGCTACCAGCTCACCCAGGCGCTGATCGCCTTTGGTCGCGGAGAGTGGTTCGGGCTTGGACTGGGGAACAGCATTCAGAAGCTGTTCTATCTCCCCGAAGCGCACACGGATTTCCTCTTCTCGATTGCTGCCGAAGAACTGGGCGCTGCAGGCGCTATCGTATTGATATTGGTTGTCGCCGCGCTGGTTGTGCGCGGGCTGATGATCGGTCGCGACGCGGCCAGACAGGGCGAGTTCTTCGGCGCGTACTGCGCGTGGGGCATGTCGTTGCTGCTGGGTGTTCAGGCGGCGGTCAACATCGGGGTCAACGTTGGTGTGTTGCCGACCAAGGGTCTGACGCTCCCGCTTGTCAGTTTTGGCGCGAACTCGCTGATCGCGAGCTTCCTCATGGTGGGCGTGCTGTTGCGCGTTGCATACGAGACAAGGCGGGAACATGCGGCGTAGTGGCGACGAACAATGCGATTTCGGAGGCGGTGATGTCTGATCGCGCCGCGCCCCAGGGCATGCGCCGAATTCGCCACGTGCACTTCGTCGGGATTGGCGGTGCAGGTATGTGTGGGATTGCGGAAGTCCTGCTGCACGAAGGTTACGTCGTGAGCGGCTCGGACATTGCCGAGAGCGTGACGGTCGCGCGCCTGCGCGACCTTGGCGCGACTGTCATGATCGGCCACGCCGCGCAGAACGTGGACAACGCTGATGTTGTCGTGACATCGAGTGCCATCGGTGAGTCGAACCCCGAGGTACGTGAGGCGCGCGGCCGGCGGGTGCCGGTGGTGCCCCGCGCGGAGATGCTTGGTGAGCTCATGCGTTTCAGGCACGGGATCGCTATCGCGGGCACCCACGGCAAAACGACGACAACCAGCCTGACCGCTTCGCTGTTCGCCGAAGCCGGGCTCGATCCGACGTTTGTGATCGGGGGGCTGCTGAACAGTGCGGGGTCCAATGCCCAGCTCGGATCCGGTCGGTACGTCATTGCCGAAGCTGACGAGAGCGACGCGTCCTTCCTGCAACTGCAGCCGCTCGCCGCGGTGCTGACGAACATCGATGGTGACCACCTCGCGTTCTACGACAACAGCTTCGAGAAGCTCCGGGATGCGTTCCTCGCGTTCGTTCACAACCTGCCTTTCTACGGCCTGCTCGTCGCATGTATCGATGATCCGGAGGTGCGTCGGCTTCTGCCGGACGTGCAGCGGCAAACGGTCACCTACGGGTTCTCTCCGGACGCGGACTATCGCGGTAGCCGGTTCGAGCAGGATGGGCCGCGCGCCTCGGTCCGGGTCACGCACCGGGGTCAGTCGATCGACGTATCCCTCGGCCTACCCGGCCGGCACAACGCGTTGAACGCAATGGCGGCGATTGCGGTGGCGTCGGAGGAAGGCATTGGCCGCGATGCAATCGTCAGTGGCCTCAAGGAATTTGCGGGAGTTGGCAGGCGCTTCGAGTTCGTCGGGGAGTTTGCCGTTGAAGCGGGCTCGTACGTGCTCGTGGATGACTACGGTCACCATCCCACTGAAGTGGCCGCGACGGTGTCAGCAGCACGGGAATGCTGGCCGGGGCGCCGCGTGGTCATGGTGTATCAGCCACACCGCTTTACGCGAACGGCGCAACTGTTCGACGAGTTTGTCCGGGTGTTGTCCGACGTGGACGTGCTGATTCTCGCAGACGTGTATCCCGCGGGCGAAGCGCCCATCGAGGGCGCGCGCGGTGAAGACCTGTATGCCGCCATCGGTCGGACCGCGAGCGGACATGAGGACACATATTTCGTGTCGACCCTCGACGCGGCACCCGAACTGCTGGAGTCGATCATCGCCGAGGGCGACGTCGTGCTGACCCAAGGGGCCGGGCGCACTTCCATGCTGGCAAGCGAGCTGAAGGATCGCTGGTCGAACAGGGTCCGGGAGGAATGAACATGAAGGTCGCGACGCTGACATTGATCGCAACCCTGACGCTGGGGCTTGGGGCTGTGCTCGTCCCCGGTCTGCTCCTCGCGCGCTATCCCGCGAGCGACGTACGCATCGATGGTGAACTCACCGCAGACGCGGCGCGGGAAGTGCGCCACGTGCTCTCGGGCATGCGTCTGAATCTGGCCTCCGGGGCAGACGTGAAGGCGTCGCTCGACGCGCGGTCGTGGGTTTACCGGACGAACGTGAGAGTCGCCTGGCCGGATCGCCTCGACGTTGAAGTGATTCCCCAGCGGCCGGTGGCGCTCTGGAATGCCAACGAGTTCCTGAACGACGGGGGCGAGGCGTTCACCTCACCCTACTACGACCGCAAGTTGCCCCAACTCACAGGCCCGCCCGCACGCGCGGGCGATGTCATGGCCCGGTACCGCGAACTGGCCAGGATGCTGGCATCGACGGGGCAGCTAATCGAAGCCCTGAGCCTCGACGACGTCGGGCGCTGGGAGTTCGAGACGGACACCGGCATGCGGGTGCTGCTCGGGCGCACAGATACCTTCGCGCGGATGTCCCGGCTCGTGACCGTGATGTCAGGATCCGACTTTGCTGCGCGCAAGGGCGAAGTTCTGGTGGTCGATGCGAGGTACGCACATGGTCTCGCGGTCCGCTACGCCGCAGCCGGTATGCCTGCCGAGGGGCTGGCGACGAACGTGAACACAAAAACAGAGATGAGCTTATGACTGCTACGGGGAACCGAATGATAGTTGGACTCGACATCGGCACGTCGAAGGTCGTTGCCATCGTGGGGGATGTCACACCGGAGGGTGACATCGAGATCGTGGGGATCGGCAGCCATCCCTCGCGCGGGTTGAAGAAGGGGGTCGTGGTCAACATTGAGTCGACCGTGCAGTCCATTCAGCGTGCAGTCGAAGAAGCGGAGCTGATGGCAGGTTGCCACATTCATGCCGTTTACGCCGGAATTGCGGGCAATCACATCCGGTCGCTGAACTCGCACGGGATCGTCGCGATCCGTGACCGAGAAGTGTTCCAACCCGACATTGAGCGCGTGATCGACGCGGCCCAGGCGGTTGCCATACCGGCCGATCAGAAGATCCTGCACATCCTGCCCCAGGAGTTTGTCGTCGACTCCCAGGAAGGGGTGCGCCAGCCGCTTGGCATGTCGGGCGTCCGGCTCGAGGCCAAGGTTCATCTCGTGACCTGCGCTGTGAATGCGTCTCAGAACATCGAGAAGTGCGTCGAGCGGTGCGGGCTCTTTGTCGAAGACGTGATTCTCGAACAGCTTGCTTCCGGGTATGCCGTTTTGTCGGACGACGAGAAGGAGCTGGGTGTCTGCCTCGTCGACATCGGAGGCGGCACGACCGATATAGCGGTCTTCACGGATGGGGCCATCCGCCACACGGCCGTCATCCCCATCGCGGGGGATCAGGTAACCAACGACATTGCCCACGCGTTTCGTACCCCGACTCCGCATGCGGAGGACATCAAGATCAAGTACGCCTGCGCGCTCAGGTCGAAGGTGCGCGAGGAAGAGACCGTCAAGGTCCCCAGCGTTGGGGACCGGGCGGATCGCGACCTGTCCCGCGCGGCCCTCGCCGAAGTGGTCCAGCCGCGCTACGAGGAGCTGTTCACGTTGATTCAGGCCGAACTGCGGCGTACGGGCTTCGAAGACCTGCTGCCGGCGGGCATCGTGCTGACCGGCGGGACATCCAAGATGGAAGGGGCGATGGAACTCGCCGAGGAGATTTTCCACCTGCCTGTATCGCTCGGGAAACCCAAAGGTGTCTCGGGGCTGACCGACATCGTCGGTAACCCGATCTACTCGACCGCGGTGGGGCTGCTGCTCTACGGCGGACGTCAACAGACGGAAGCGTCACTCGCGCGGGACAGCAGGCCCGCGGTCAGCGTCGTCGACCGCGTTCGCGGCTGGCTTACGGGGACCTATTCATGAGTTCGCGGCGCTGGCGTGGCGGGGGACGGACAGATGACCGGTAACAATCCATTCAGTTTTGCAGACAACGGGGTATCACTGAGGAGAACAACCATGTTCGAGCTTGTAGAAAACGCGCCGCAGAACGCGGTCATCAAAGTGATCGGTGTGGGCGGCGGCGGCGGGAACGCCGTGCAGCACATGTGCAATCAGAACATCGAAGGTGTCGACTTCATCTGCGCCAACACCGATGCGCAGGCGCTGGCGCATCTCGACGCCCGTACCCTGCTGCAGTTGGGTAACTCGGTGACTAAAGGTCTGGGCGCTGGTGCCGATCCTGAGAAAGGCCGGGAAGCCGCCCTCGAGGACAAGGAACGCATTGAGCAGGCGCTCGAGGGCGCGGATATGGTGTTCATCACCGCCGGAATGGGGGGCGGAACCGGGACGGGTGCGGCGCCGGTTGTCGCGGACATCGCGAAGGGCATGGGAATTCTGACCGTCGCGGTCGTCACCAAGCCGTTCACGTTCGAGATGCGCAAGCGCATGAAGAACGCCGAAGCGGGGATCAAGGAACTGGCCGCCCGCGTCGACTCGCTGATTACGATCCCGAACGAGAAACTCCTCTCGATCATGGGCGAGGACACGCCGCTTGTCGAAGCGTTCGCCGCAGTGGACGACGTGCTGCTGAATGCGGTCCAGGGTATTGCTGACCTCATCATTCGACCAGGCAAGATCAACGTCGACTTTGCGGATGTTCGTACCGTGATGCAGGAGATGGGCACGGCCATGATGGGCAGCGGCACCTCGAGCGGTCCGGATCGCGCTCGTTCGGCCGCTGAAGCGGCAATACGCAGTCCGCTGCTCGAGGACGTCGACTTCAACGGTGCGCGAGGGATTCTCGTGAACATCGCTGCAGGGGTCGATGTGTCGCTGGGTGAGTTCTCCGAAGTCGGTCAGACCGTCGAGGGATTCGCCTCGGAGGAAGCGACCGTAGTTGTTGGCACGGTTATTGATGCGGAAATGCAGGATGAGTTGCGCGTTACAGTGGTTGCCACAGGAATTGGCGCCCAGGAGTTGCCGGAAGAGGCACCCAGGGTATCCGAGCCTGTGCGCCGGGCGGTCGCAGGTGACGGGGTACCCGACTATGAGCAGTTCGAACGGCCGACCGTCGTACGCCAGCAGCAGGAAGCGGAAGCCGCGGTACGTGGAGGGGACCTCGACTACCTGGATGTGCCGGCGTTTTTGCGCCGTCAGGCAGACTAAGCGGCGAGCGGCGGTCCCTGTCCGCGCACCGTCAGTCAGAAGTGTGTGCAACTTTCTGGTGCACGGAGGGTCTTGATGTATCGGGGCGGTGCACCCGGCAAGCGGGTCGGGGGCGCAGAAAGGTTCATTCGCGGAGGGGGCTTCATGCTCGTGAATGGGCCAACAAAACAATCGCTTATGGCGGATCGTTCTGCTAAGATTTCCGCCGCTTGCCAGGGACAAGAAAAATGATCAACCAGCGCACGTTGAAAAACGTGATCCGGGCAACGGGGGTGGGTCTCCACACGGGTGAAAAGGTTTACCTGACGCTGCGTCCAGCGGCGCCCGATACCGGGATTGTTTTTGTTCGCACTGATCTCGAGCCCGTCGTCGAGATTCCGGCGCGCTCGGCCAACGTCAAGGACACGACACTCGCGACGACCATCGGGGTCGGCGATCTACGCATCTCCACCGTTGAACATCTGATGTCCGCCTTCAGCGGGCTCGGGATCGACAACGCGTATGTGGAAGTGTCGGCGCCCGAACTGCCCATCATGGATGGCAGTGCGGCGACGTTCGTATTCCTCATTCAGTCAGCGGGAATCATTGAGCAGGATGTCCGCAAGCGCTTCTACAAAATCAAAAAGGAAGTTCGCGTCGAAGGTCAGGAAGGGTGTGCCTGGGCCGGGCAGGCCGCCACGTTGCGTCCCTATGACGGGTTCCGGGTCAGCCATCGCATTGTCTTCGACAATCAGGTGATCAAGGAGCAGCACGCCAGTATCGACTTCTCCTCGTCCTCGTTCGTCAAGGAAATCTCGCGCGCGCGAACCTTCGGGCTCATGAGCGACTACGAGTACATGCGAGAGCGCAACCTCGTGCAGGGGGGCAGCCTCGATAACGCGGTCATGGTCGATGATTACCGGGTCCTGAATGAAGACGGGCTGCGTCACGAAGACGAGTTCGTGCGCCACAAGATTCTCGACGCCGTCGGAGATCTCTATCTGCTGGGCCATCCCATCATTGGTGAGTTCCAGGGCTACAAGTCCGGGCACGCCATGCATCACGAGCTGCGCGAAGCGCTGCTGTCCCAGGAAGATGCGTTCGAGATCGTGACCTTCGATGATCCGGCCGCGGACGTAAATCTGCCGTTCATGCGGGCCGCGCTGGCGGACTGAGCTGCACTCAGTTAGATTCTCGGGCAGTCTTGGCAAGCGATTCCAGCGCTTTGCGCAGTGCATCATCTTCGATATATTGAGCCGTCCGCTCGATATGCCGGGCGGTGTCGGTGCTGATTGGCGGCCGTTCCGGAGGCGCCTTGGTGGGCGTACCCGGATGAGGACGAACGTTGACGGTGATGTCCGTCAGCCCGTGAAATTCAGTATGGTTGCGCAGGGAGCGAGTCAGTTGTGGGATCGCATAGCGCAGCCGGGTGGCGAGAGGCGCGGCGGAAGCGTCGGTGAGCGTGAGTGTGAGTGTCGTTCCGTCGAAAGCGGCTACCCGTGCGTCAGACGCAATGGAGGCAAGGTAAGGATCGACGATGAGCTGGAGTCGTCTGACTCGGGAAGTTTGAACGTAGAGTTGGTGCACGGCGTTGCCATACTCCCGCAGGATGCTTCCTGAATCCCGAAAGTGACTCATGTGACCTTCGCTCCGATGACCGTACCGAAATACTACCTATGAAGTTCATCATTGTTGATCAGAAAAACGGTCGGTCCGCGTCTTTCTCGGCCAACGGCCTCCTGATCGGCATGACGCTCCTCGGTCTGTTTGGGGTACCTGCCGCCGCTGGGCTCTGGGGTTACCAGGCGGGAATGACCCATGGCCTGACGGGTGAGTCACTCGAGAAACTCCGGGGCGTGGTCGACTCCCAGGGTGAGGCGGTTATTGAGGCCACGCGCGAGGCGCGCGAAAACCTCACGGCGTCGTCGCTGCGCCTCGCGAAGTTGCAGGCCCACATCGTGCGGCTCGACGCGCTTGGCGAACGTCTCATCGGGGTTGCGAATCTCGATGGCGGGGAATTCAATTTCAGGGCGGATCCCGCAATGGGCGGACCGTCGGCGGCTGCGGAAGCAACCGCAAGTGTCGACGTTCGGGACTACCTCGGCCAGCTGGACGAGTTGCGTGCCGACATTCTGGATCGCGAGCGCCAGTTCGCCGTCCTCGAAACCCTCCTCGTCGACCGCAAACTCTCGGCGGATGTCTTTCTGGCTGGGCGCCCCGTGCGTAAAGGCTGGATGTCATCCCGCTATGGCAAACGGATCGACCCGATTACCGGCCGCCCCGCCTGGCACCAGGGTGTGGACTTCGCCGGCAAGGAAGGCTCCGACGTCGTTGCGGTGGCTGCCGGGATCGTTGTGTATGCCGGTCAGCGAAGCGGCTACGGGAAAATGGTCGAGATCAGCCACGGTAGCCCTTTCTCCACCCGCTACGGCCATCACAAGGATCTGAAGGTCAAGGTCGGAGACATCGTCCGCAAGGGCCAGACCATCGGAACGATGGGCAGCAGTGGCCGGTCCACGGGCCCCCACGTACACTTCGAGGTGTACAAGAACGGACGGGTTGTCGACCCGTCGTCCTACATTCACCGCGCCAGCCGGTGACGCGTCGAACCTGAACGACGCGACTGCCGCGCAGCGGGCCATGACGGCCAGGGTCGCGGCCAATACAGATCCAACGCGCCCGCCCTCTCAACCGGTGGCGCACCGACCGGACATCAAGCATGGTTCTTCAGGCTCTAGGCAAGGTATTTGGCACGAGCAACGACCGCTCGCTCAAACGGATGCGCAAGGTTGTTGCGACCATCAACGCGCTCGAAGAGGAGACCGGCGCGCTCTCTGACGATGAACTCGTTGGACGACGTGACGTGTTCAGGGCTCGTCTCGAGAGTGGTGAAGCGCTGGATGCCCTGTTGCCCGAAGCGTTTGCGGTCGTTCGTGAGGCCGGCAAACGAGCTCTGGGCATGCGCATCTTCGATGTCCAGATGATCGGCGGCATCACGTTGCACGAAGGCAAGATTGCCGAGATGCGCACGGGTGAAGGCAAGACGTTCGTTGCAACGCTGCCGATGTATCTGAATGCGCTGAGCGGCGAAGGGGTACACCTCGTCACGGTCAACGACTATCTGGCGAAGTGGGGCGCGGAGTGGATGGGTGCGGTGTTCGGCCATCTCGGAATGACGGTCGGCGTGGTGTACGCGGGGCAGGATCCGCAAGAGAAGCGTGCGGCGTATGCCGCGGACATCACGTACGGCACGAACAACGAGTTCGGCTTCGACTACCTTCGCGACAACATGGCCTTCAGTCCTGAGGACAAGGTCCAGCGCGAACTGAACTACTCAATTGTGGACGAGGTGGATTCGATCCTGATCGACGAAGCCCGGACGCCCCTCATCATCAGCGGCGGGGTCGAGAACACGTCCGGCATCTACCAGGCGATTAACGGGGTCGTGCCGAAACTCGAACGGCAGGAGAAGACACCGGAAGACATCCTCAACGAAGTCGAGCCGCCGGGCGACTACTACGTCGATGAGAAACAGCGTGACATCGAACTGACTGAAGACGGGCACCTCAAGATTGAAGAGTTGCTGCGCAAGCAGAATCTGCTGGGTGACGGAGAGAGTCTGTACGCCACCTCGAACCTGGCGTTGCTGCACCACGTTCAGTCAGCGGTGAAGGCCCACGCGCTGTTCACCAAAGATGTGGACTACATCGTGAGCGAACAGGGTGAGATCGTCATCGTCGATGAGCACACCGGGCGAACCATGCCCGGACGGCGCTGGTCCGGCGGCATCCATCAGGCAATTGAGGCCAAAGAGGGCGTTGCGATCTCCAACGAGAGTCAGACGCTCGCCAGCACGACGTTCCAGAACTACTTTCGCCTCTACCAGAAGCTCGCGGGCATGACAGGTACGGCAGACACGGAGGCGTTCGAGTTCAGGCAGATCTACGGCCTCGATGTCGTTGTGATACCAACCAACGTACCAATGGTGCGCGAGGACCTCAACGATCTCATCTTCCTGACGCAGCAGGAGAAGTACGAGGCGATCGTCGAGGAAATCCGGGACATCCAGGAGAAGGGCGCGCCGATTCTCGTGGGGACGGCGAGTATCGAGTCCTCGGAGTTGCTGTCCGGCTTGCTCAAAAAGGCCGGAATCCGCCACAGCGTGCTGAACGCGAAATTTCACGAGCAGGAAGCGGAGATCATTGCGCAGGCGGGCAAGCCGGGCACGGTGACGATTGCCACCAACATGGCGGGTCGTGGCACGGACATCTGGCTGGGCGGGAACTGGGAGGCTGAAGTCGCTCATCTGGACAGCCCCAGCGACGCTCAGGTTGAGAAGATCAGGACCGAATGGGACGCGAACCACGCTGCTGTCAAGGAGGCGGGAGGGCTTCACGTCATCGGCACGGAGCGTCACGAGAGCCGCAGAATCGACAATCAGTTGCGGGGTCGGGCCGGTCGCCAGGGCGATCCTGGCCAGTCGCGGTTCTTCCTGTCGCTCGAAGACAACCTCATGCGGATCTTTGCCTCCGAACGGGTCCAGAACCTGATGCGCACACTCGGGATGGAGCACGGTGAGGCGATCGAGAACCGAATGGTGACGAATTCGATCGAAAAGGCGCAGAAGAAGGTTGAAGGCAGGAACTTCGATATTCGCAAGCAGCTTTTGGAATACGACGACGTCGCCAACGATCAGCGGCAGATGATCTACGGGCAGCGCAACGAACTGATGGTTGCAGACGACGTGTCCGACACCATCGACGTGCTGTGGGACGAGGTCCTGAACGAAATCGCCGATACGTTCGTGCCGCCGCAGAGTCTCTATGAGCAGTGGGACATCCCGGGTCTCGAGCAGGCGTTGTCGAGCGAGGTGGGTGTGCAGCTGCCAATCGCACGCTGGCTTGACGAGGACGACGAGCTGCACGAGGAGACCCTGCGTGAACGCATTGTCGAGCAGGTAAAGGCGCAGTACGCCGAGAAAGAGGCTGCAATCGGGCCGGACATCCGCGTTATCGAGAAGCAGATCATGCTGCAGATTCTCGACAATCTGTGGAAGGAGCATCTCGCTGCCATGGACCATCTGCGCCAGGGCATTCATCTGCGAGCCTATGCACAGAAGCAGCCGAAACAGGAGTACAAGCGGGAAGCCTTCCAGCTTTTCGAAGAGCTCCTGTCCAACGTCAAGCACGAGGTGATTCGAGTTCTGGCCCGCTTCACCGTGCAGGCGCAGGAAGACCTCGAGACCATGGAGCGCAAGCGTCGCGAAGCTGAAGCGCAGGCTCGCATGACCTACCAGAAGGCGGCAGCAGGTGCGCTTGACGATTCCGGCATGTCACCCCAGGGGGCCCCTCCGGCCCCCCAGGGCCAGCCGGGTGCGAACGCGTCGCAGCCGGCAACGCCGTTCAAGCGGCGCGAAAGGAAAATCGGACGTAACGAGCCCTGCCCGTGCGGCTCGGGCAAGAAGTACAAGGCGTGCCACGGCGCGTTATAGGAGCGTGCCGCGGCGCGCTCGGGGAGAAAAGACATGGCGGTTGGCGAGGCAAGTACTCACTTTGAGGTGGTTCCGGGCGTCCGGCTCGCGGCAGCCGCCTGCGGCCTGAAGGCGGGCGGCAACCTGGATCTCGTACTCATGGAACTGGCGGAAGGCAGCACCAGCGCGGCCGTCTTCACCCAGAATCTGTTTGCCGCAGCGCCGGTTCTTGTCGGCAGGCGGCATCTTGCCGGGGGCGCACCGCGGCGGTGGCTTATCAACAGCGGGAACGCCAACTGTGCGGTTGGCGAAGTTGGCGTTGAGGATGCGCTCTTCTGCTGTAACGCCGTGGCGCAAGCAACAGGTGGCCGCCCGGAGGACGTGATGCCGTTCTCCACCGGCGTGATCGGTGAACGGCTGCCAACGGAGAAGATCGCGGGCGCCGTGCCCCGGCTCGTTTCCGGGCTCGCCGAGGACGGTTGGCTCGAAGCGGCCAAAGGGATCATGACTACCGACACCCGCCCCAAGATTGGCAGCCGTCAGTTCACGGTGGACGGAACAACGGTCACGATCACCGGCATCGCCAAGGGCGCGGGGATGATCCAGCCCAACATGGCGACGATGCTCGCGTACATCGCGACCGATGCCGCGGTTTCGGGGGAGTTGCTCGATGCGCGACTGCGCGGTGCGGTTGAGCCCTCATTCAATCGCATCACGGTCGACAGCGATACGTCCACCAACGACACCGTCATGCTGGCCGCGACCGGCGTCTCGGGTGTCGACGTGGCTGAAGGCAACAAGGCTGATCAGGCGTTCACGGAAGCCTTGAACGATCTGTGCCTCGAACTTGCCCAGGGACTCGTTCGCGATGGCGAAGGTGCATCGCGGTTTGTCGCGATCACCGTCGAGGGTGGTGACTCGAACGAAGACTGCCTGACAATCGCCTATGCGATCGCCAACTCACCCCTCATGAAGACGGCCATTTTTGCCGGTGACCCCAACTGGGGGCGCATCGTGATGGCGATCGGGAAGGCGGGCGTACAGTTCGACCTGACCGGTCTCGATGTCTGGCTGGGCGATGTCAAACTGATTACCGGAGGCGAAAAAGAGGCGTCGTACACCGAAGAAGCAGGCGCCGTCGTGATGGACGAAGAGGAAATCTCGATTACGGTCAGGCTGGGGCCCGGCGACGCGCGGGAGACCGTGTGGACGAGCGATCTGTCCCACGACTACGTCACGATCAACGCTGAATACCGCACCTGAGGACGAGGAACTGCCATGCGCTACGGTTTGAGCGACGAGGACCGGTTCCAGTTCGATTTGCAGGGGTTTCTGGTCATTCCTGGCGTGCTGAGTGCAGATGAGTGTGAGCACTACATACGGCTGGCCGACGAGGCGTGGCCGCGGCAACCGGGCGACGGCCCCATGCGTCGGCAGAACGACATGGCAAAAGCCTGGGGCCAACCTTTCGTCGATCTGATGGACCATCCGGTCGTGCTGTCCTACCTTGTCGAGCTGATGGGACGTCAGCTTCGGATCGATCACGACTACTGCATCTTCATGCGCGAGGGCGCCCCGCACGGCAACCTGCATGGTGGCCCCCGGCTCTTTGAGTCAGATCACTGGTACCGATATCAGGATGGCATCATGAGAAACGGACTGACGGTCACAACGTGGAATCTCACGGATGCACCGGCCGGTGCGGGTGGCTTTACCTGCATTCCGGGAAGCCACAAGACGAACTTCCTGAAGCTGGTCGACCCGGCGGTACAAAGATTCGAGCGCGACGCACCCTATGTGGTTCAGCCAACGATGGCTGCGGGCGACGTCCTGATTTTCACCGAGGCGCTGATTCACGGCACCGGAAAATGGCACGCCTCCCACGAACGGCGCGCGCTGCTCTACAAGTACAGCCCGCCGCATTCCTCGTGGCGGATCGATCAGTACGACCTGAATGACTTTCCCGTGGCCACCGAGCGCCAGCGGCGTCTCATGGCCCCGCCGTCGGTTGAGGCGCACGCGCCCGTTGTACCACGCGGAGAGTCCTTCGACCGTTGAAGCCTCCACACTGCTCGCGGATCAGGGCAGGGTCGTTCGCATCCAGTTCACGATTTCACGCGCGAGTTGTGACGGTGGGTGCTCGTCGGTCGAAAGCCTGAAGTCCACCGTTTCGCGCAGCTCCCGGGCATCCTCGCATGCCTCATCGATTCGCACGGTGGCCCAGTTGCGACCTTCGAGCCGTTCGCGGCGCGTTCTGTCACTGCAGTCGAGCAGCAGAATGTGCAGCTGCGCCTGTGTTATATCGTTGGCACGTTCGAGCTCGCTCCGCGTGAGTGGGCAGAAGAGCATGGGCAGGATTCCGTTGCAGCTGACAGCCTCCAGGATCGATACCCCACAGTGCGTTGTAGGCTGGCCAACGGTTCAGATCGACTCTGAGGTCGGTACCGGTGAGATCACTTGCCGAAAGTAACAGGTGGTCGATATCAAAGGCAGCTATACCAAGTGGGTTGTGATCTGACACCGGGCTGCACACGGTGCTCTTGCTGGCACCCGGAGCACCGGTGGCGAAGAACAGGTGGTGGGTCGTCAAGACGAACGCTCCCGTTGAGTCGGTTCCCCCTTTCCTGAGTGATGCGTCGGGCATGACGCGGGCGGAGTTTCGGTGCGGCGGCCCGGAACGCTGCGCGGCATCAGCGGGTGACACGCAATTGCGGTGCCAAGCGTCTGCAGAGATCGCCAGGGCAATGCGTATCGCGATGTCATGCGTATCGGATTGGTGCCAAAATGCCCAGAGGTTCTCTCGGGGATTGTGTTCAAAATACCTGAGCTCCCGGGATGAGACTTGGGTCGGACGCTGACCATACAGCAGACATTCGAATAAGCTCCTCAACCGAAGGCCGCTACCATCAGAATCACTCGCCTCACTACATATGCGGTTCCTCCGCGCTGGCTTTTCCTGAAGGTCGACACCGACGCAGGGATCACCGGTTGGGGTGAGCCGATCGTCGAGGGCCGCGCCGCGACCGTCGCCGCGGCCGTCGATGAACTCGCTGATTATCTCGTCGGTCAGGATCCGATGCGCATCGAAGACCACTGGCAGGCGATGTTCCGGGGCGCCTTCTACCGCGGCGGCCCTGTCCTGATGAGCGCAATCGCCGGGCTGGATCAGGCGCTGTGGGACATCAAGGGCAAACACTTCGGCGCGCCGGTGTGGGAGTTGATGGGCGGCGCCTGCAGGGACCGGGTTCGCGTGTATTCCTGGGTCGGCGGCGAGAGCCCGGATGCTGTGGTGGAGTCGGTCCGTGAGGCGCGCGCAGGCGGCTTCGATGCCGTGAAAATGACCATCACGAGTGAACTGCAGATCATTGATTCGTTTGTAAAGGTTGATGAAGCAGTAGCCAAAATGGCGGCGATTCGCGATGCCTTCGGGAACGAAGTCGATGTGGGTATCGATTTCCACGGGCGTGTGCACAAGCCCATGGCCAAGGTCCTTGCGGGCGCGCTCGCGCCCTACAGGCCGCTGTTCCTTGAGGAGCCGGTGCAGGCTGATCAGAACGACAGCCTGATCGAGCTCGCCCGGCATACGACGACGCGGATCGCCATTGGCGAGCGCATGTACTCGCGGCATGACTTCAAGAGGCTGCTCGAGCAGCGGGTCGTCGACATTCTGCAGCCGGACCTGTCTCACGCAGGAGGCCTGACCGAGGTCCGCAAGATCGCGACGATGGCAGAGGCGTACGACGTTGCGCTGGCGCCCCACTGCCCACTCGGGCCGATTGCGCTCGCGGCGTGCCTGCAGATTGACGCGGTCTGCCATAACGCATTCATCCAGGAGCAGAGCCTGGGCGTGCATCGTGGCGGAGGCAGCGCAGGGCTCGGCTACCTCAGGGATCCTGACGTCTTTGCCTACGCGGACGGGTTCGTGGACGTGCCGAGAGGTCCCGGGCTCGGCATCGAAATCGACGAGTCGGTGGTCGAAGCCCGCGCCAAAGAAGGGCATCGATGGCGCAACCCGCTGTGGCGGCACCAGGACGGATCGGTCGCCGAGTGGTAGCGGTGTTCGGGCACGGCCGCCTGAAGCGGCGGCCGCCGGGTCTGATCAGTCCGGGAGACCCAAGACGCGCTTCGCGATGATGTTCCGCTGCACCTCGTTGCTGCCGCTGTAGATCGAGGCGGCCCTGTAGTACAGCCAGTTGCGGGTGAGGCCGAGAGCGTCCTCCTCGAACTGATCTCCTTCCCAGCCATAGCCGTCGGTACCGCGCAGGCCGGTTTGCAGTTCGTAGTAGTCCTGCTGCAGTTCGGTGCTGACGACTTTGAAGATGGACGTGGTGAAACCCGGGGTCTTGCCGTCGAGTGACTCTTCGACCACGCGGCGCTGGGTGAGGCCGAGTGAACGTGAGTCCATCTCGTAGCGCAGGACGTTCTCGCGAATCGCGGGTTCGGCAATCTTGCCGTCCTGCTCGCCATAGCCCTTCTTCGCCGTCGTCACAACGCTCGACAGGCCTCCGCCGGTACCGCCCGCCGCGAGCGACTCCATGCCGCTGCGCTCGTGCTGCAGCAGCCGCTTGCCGACGGTCCATCCGCGGTTCAGTTCGCCAACGAGGTCGCCTTTGTCGGCAAGGGCGTCGTCGAAGAAGGTTTCGTTGAAGGGAGACTCGCCGCTGATCATGCGGATCGGTTTGATCGTGACGCCGTCCTGGTCCATCGGCAGCAGCAGGAAACTGATGCCTTCGTGTTTCGAGGCGTCCGGGTCTGTGCGGACCAGAATGAACATCCAGTCCGCGTGCTGGGCACCCGAGGTCCAGATCTTCTGGCCGTTGATGACCCAACTGTCGCCGTCGAGCTTCGCGGCTGTGCGCAGACTTGCAAGGTCAGAGCCGGAACCAGGTTCGCTGTATCCCTGACACCACTCCACCTCGGCGCGTGCAATCCGGGTCAGGTGAGTCTGCTTCTGTTCTTCGGTGCCGAACTCCAGGAGGGTCGGACCGATCATGGAGGTGCCGAAGCCCGAGAGGGCGGGGCGGGCGCTGATGCTGCGCATTTCCTCGAGGAGGATGAGGTATTCCTCAGTGCTCAGGCCACCGCCACCGTATTCCTTTGGCCAGTTTGGCACGGTCCAGCCTTTCTCGACCATCCGGTCGACCCAAAGACGGACGTCCGGGTCGTGAATCTCGATCTTGGTGCTACCGTTGTAAACCTGTCCGGGACCACGTGCCCCGGGCGGGCAGTTTTCCGCCAGCCATGCGCGCGTGTCTGCCCTGAATTCGTCGAGTTGGCCCACGTGATTCTCCCGGATTCCTATTCTTTCCAAAGCGGCGCTAAACCTAGCAGAACCGGGGGCGCGCTACCATCTACAGGGGGGTGCGGAGCGGCTTCATGCTACGCTGAGCGAAATCCCTTCGGCGTCCGCGTATGACCGTGGGCGCGTTCCGTTTTGCAGCACACTCAGACCCCGCCGGACGACTCCACGCCGGACGAATCCACGCCGGACGACTCCACGCGGGACATCGCCGAGTCTGGTTCACGAGGACTCCCGCACACCTTCAAGGCGTTTGAAGACCCGAACTTCCGATGGTTCTTCGCCTCCCTCTGCGGCGGTTTCGCGTCAATGAATATCCAGATGTTCATCCGCGGCTGGCTGGTGTTCGAAATCACCGGCTCGTACGAGAAGCTCGGCTGGATGTCAGCCGCGGGCGGCGTCGTTGGTCTTTTTGCAGCCCCCCTGGGCGGAGTGGTTGCGGATCGGGTACGCCAGAAGAAACATGTGCTGCAGCTCTGCCAGGCCTTCAACGGACTTGTCACGATCTGGGTGGGCTGGCTGATCGCGGCGGGATCGCTGGAGTTTGTCCATCTGCTGGCTGCCTCGGTGCTCCAGGGGGTCGCAATGAACGCCATGATGCCGGCACGCCAGGCGCTCACCAAGGATGTCGTTGGGCTGTCGCTGCTCACCAACGCGATCGCGCTCAACACGTCAGGCATGAACACCGCGCGACTTCTCCTGCCCGGTCTTGCCGGCGGGATGGTCGCCGCGCTCGGCGGTGGTGGTGGCGACATCGACCCTGCCAAGTGGGTCTATCTGGTGATGACGCTGCTCTACTTCAGTGGCTCGCTCATCCTGTTCAAGGTCGACGTACCGGACCGACTGCAGGAGGCACGGTCACGGGAACCCATGCTCGACGAACTGAAGGCGGGTTTCCGCTACGTTCTGCGAACGCACACGATTTTCATGCTGCTCGGCTGCAACTTTCTCATGGTGTTCTTCAGCATGACGTACTTCACGTTGCTGCCGGGTTTCGCGAAAGAGGTCCTCGATGCCGGGCCCGACGCCCTGGGGCTGCTGATTTCCGTCGGCGGGACCGGGTCGCTGGTTGGCTCGCTGCTGATCGCATCCATGGGCAACCGGGGCCGGGCGCGCGTCATCCTGGCTGGATCGCTGCTCCTCGGCGTGGCGCTGCTGCTGTTCGCCGTTTCGACGAACTACTGGCTGTCGATGCTTCTGCTGGTGCTGGTCGGCCTGGGACAGTCCGCCCGCATGTCGCTCTCGAACGTGCTCATTCAGTCCTACGTCGATGACGACTATCGGGGGCGCGTGATGAGCATTTACATGCTGGAGATGTCTGTGCTCTCTATTGTCGTCTATCCGATCTCGGTGCTCGCGGACGCCGTGGGTCCACAGTGGACCGTGGGCGCTTCGGCGATTGGGCTGATCGTGCTGGTCCTGATCCTCTACCGCGTCCCCTCCTATCGCGATCTCGACTGACCCGAGTGCGCCGTTCGTCGCAGAGGGTTTGAAAACGCGTTGACCATCCGCCAGGTGTGATCTGTCAGTAGGTTGTTCATCCGGGCCTCAAGCCGGAAGCTAATGAGTGTTCAAGGTCCATTGGCTACGGAGAGACCCAGATGAACATTCATCACAATGCGCGCCTGACGTTTCTAGGCCGAGAGCTTCTTGTGAAGCGGATCGTCGAACAGGGCTTGCGCGTTGAGGAAGCAGCACAGGCATCAGGTGTGAGTG
>PBVL01000156.1 GCA_002728675.1 Gammaproteobacteria bacterium | reverse complement strand
CGTGCCGGCGCAGACGTGCGTCCGCAGCCCGGCCCATGTATACTTCGGCGCTTGCCGGAAGGGGTCCTGAACGGACCCGGGAAGGTACCGCACAGGGGGACGGCGATTGGCGTCCCGGGAGAGGGAGCCGCTATCGCGATCCATTCGTCTGGGCGCATGTCGTCCGGGTCACGCACTCAGTGTGCATTTGCCCGTGCGATCCGTTCGGGGAGGCAGGGAAGCGATACCGCTGTATAGATGTCCGAATCCGACAACGACAACATAAACGACGGCGACATCCGCTCGATCAATATCGAGGACGAGCTCAAGCAGGGCTTCATCGACTACGCGATGAGCGTGATCGTCGGGCGTGCGCTGCCTGATGTCCGTGATGGTCTGAAGCCGGTACACCGCCGGGCGCTCTGGGCGATGAACGACCTGAACAACGCCTGGAACCGTCCGACGATGAAATCCGCGCGGGTTGTGGGTGACATCATCGGCAAGTACCACCCGCATGGCGACAGCGCGGCGTACGAGACCGTCGTGCGGATGGCGCAGCCCTGGTCCATGCGGTATCCGCTTGTTTACGGCCAGGGCAACTTCGGTTCGATCGACGGCGACAACGCGGCGGCGCAGCGTTACACCGAAGTGCGCATGGAAAAAATCGCGCACGAACTGCTCGCGGACGTCGACAAGGAAACCGTCGACTTCGTCGACAACTACGACGTCACGCTGAAGATGCCGGACGTGCTGCCGGCGAAGTTCCCGAATCTGCTGGTGAATGGCGCGACCGGCATTGCGGTGGGGATGGCGACCAACATTCCGCCGCACAATCTCACCGAAGTGATCAACGGCTGTCTCGCCCTCATCGAGAATCCGGAGATCGACGTCGACGGCCTGATGGAGCACATCAAGGGTCCGGACTTCCCCACGGGCGCGATCATCAACGGCATTGGCGGCATCGTGCAGGCATACCGCACGGGGCGCGGCCGGGCGATCGTGCGCGGACGTTGCGACATCGAGACCGATGAGAAAACAGGCCGCTCCACGATCATCATCAAGGAGATTCCGTTTCTCCTGAATCGCGCCCGGCTCATCGAGCGGATCGCGGAACTCGTCAAGGAAAAGCGCATCGACGGGATTACCGAGCTGCGCGACGAGTCCGCTGCGGACACCCGCATCGTGATCGAACTTCGACGCGGCGAGGTGGGGGAGGTGGTCCTCAACAACCTCTACGCCCAGACCCAGCTCCAGTCCGCGTTCGGCATCAACATCGTTGCGCTCGTCAACAACGAACCCAAGACGCTGAATCTCAAGCAGGTGCTCGAAGCGTTCATTCAGCACCGCCGCGAGGTCGTGACGCGGCGAAGCGTGTACCTGCTCCGCCGCGCGCGGGCACGAGGGCACATCCTCGAAGGGATGACCGTTGCCCTGTCCAACATAGATGAAGTGATCGAGATGATCCGCTCCTCCGCGAACACCCAGGAGGCCCGGGAGAAGCTGATTGCGAAGGCCTGGCGGTCCACGACGCTCGAAGAGATGCTCGCGCGCGCGGGACGTGATGCCGCGAAGCCCGAGGATCTCGATCCACGCTACGGCCTGAACGACGCCGGCGAGTACCACCTTTCGCCCGAGCAGGCACAGGCGATTCTCGAAATGCGTCTCAATCGTCTGACCGCGCTGGAGCAGGAAAGCCTGCTCGAGGAATACCGCGGGGTCATCGACGACATCACGGATCTGCTCGACATCCTCGCGAGTTCCGATCGCCTCATGGGCATCATCCGGGACGAACTCGTCGAGATCCGTGACGAGTACGGCGACGAGCGCCGCACGGAGATCGTGAGCTCCGAAGAAGACCTCACGATGGAAGACCTGATTACCGAGCAGGACATGGTCGTGACGGTCTCGAACGACGGTTACGCCAAGACCCAGCCGATCGATACGTACCGCGCGCAGCGCCGTGGCGGGCGTGGCAAGGCGGCATCCAGCGTCAAGGACGAAGACTTCATTCAGCACCTGATGGTCGCGAACACGCACGACACCATTCTGTGCTTCAGCAATTTCGGCAAGGTGTACTGGCTGCGCGTGTTCCAGATTCCGCCCGCGAGTCGTACCGCGCGCGGGCGGCCGCTCGTCAACATCCTGCCCCTCGATCCCGAGGAACGGATCACCACGTTCCTGGCTGTGCACGACTACGCGGAAGACCAGTTCATCTTCATGGCGACCGGGAACGGTACCGTCAAGAAGACACCGCTGATGGACTTTGCGCGGCCGCGCAGTACGGGGCTGATTGCGATCGAGCTCGAAGTGGGTAACACCCTCATCGGCGCCGAGGTCACCGACGGCCGCCAGGACATCATGCTGTTTTCGAGCGGAGGCAAGGCGATCCGCTTCAAGGAGTCCGACGTGCGCGCGATGGGCCGTTCGGCACGCGGCGTGCGGGGCATTCGCCTGAAGTCGGGTGAGACCGTCAACTCACTGATCGTGCCGCGAGAAGGCGGCCGGGTGCTCGTTGCATCCCGGAATGGCTTCGGCAAGCGGGTGGAGGCGAATGACTTCTCCGTCATCGGCCGTGGCGGGCAGGGCATGATCAGCATGAAGCTGTCCGCCAGGAACGGCTCGGTGGTTGGTGCGATCCAGACGTTCGACGGCGACGAGATGATCCTGATTTCCGATCAGGGCACGCTGGTACGTATCCGGACCGCGGAGGTCTCGGTGCAGGGCCGCAATACCCAGGGCGTCAAGCTCATCAATCTGGGGGACGAAGAATCGCTGGTCGGCCTTGCCCGGGTCGAAGAACCCGAGAGTGATGGCGATCCCGACGGTGAAGATATGCCTCCTGGTGACGATGGCTCCGAGGCTGCCGATGCGTCGGCCGGCGGGGCGCCGTCCCCCGACGCCGGCACTGATTCGGACGAACCGGCGGCGGAACCACCGGAGAATCCGTAATGGCCGACGGTGAGGCGAAAGATCTGGACGTCCTGCGTGACCGGATTGACGCAATCGACACGACAATTCTGGAACTCCTGAACGAGCGCGCGCAGATTGCGCTGGAGGTGGCCGAGGTCAAGCAGGCCTCGGCGGGCGACGTACCGCCCGTCTTCTACCGTCCCGAACGTGAGGCTCAGGTCCTGCGCAGGATGATGGATGAGAATCCCGGACCACTGTCCGGTGAGAAGGTTGCGCTTGTCTACCGGCAGATCATGTCTGCGTGTCTGGCCCTCGAGGAGCCGCTCAGGGTGGCGTTCCTGGGGCCTGAAGGTACGTTTACGCAACTTGCGACGATCAAGCAGTTCGGCGACTCGGTCATCGGGCAGTCGCTCGTCACCGTGGACGATGTCTTCCGCGAGGTCGAGACAGAGTCATGCAACTACGGCGTCGTGCCTGTCGAGAACTCGACGGAAGGCGTCATCTCACACACGCTCGACAACTTTCTCTCATCCACGCTCAAGGTGTGTGGTGAAGTCGAGTTGCGGGTGCACCACCATCTCATGCGGCTCGGCGGTGAGGACGCGCCCGGCCGGGAGATCAAGCGCATCTATTCTCACCAGCAGACGCTAGGTCAGTGCCGGCTGTGGCTGGACGGCCATTACCCCAGAATCCCGAGGATCTCTGTCACCAGCAACGCCGAGGCGGCCCGCCGCGCGGCCGGGGAACCCGATGCGGCCGCCATCGCACCGGAGATCGCCGCCGAGCTGTACGGCCTGCAGATTCTGTCGCGCAAGATCGAAGACCTTTCGAACAACACGACCCGGTTTCTCGTGGTGGGCCGTGAGCAGGTCGGACCGAGCGGCAACGACAAGACTTCGATCATGGTCTCGACCCACAATCGCCCGGGCGCGCTCTACAAGCTGCTGGAGCCGTTCCATCGCCACAACGTGATGCTCACCAAGATCGAGACGCGCCCGTCCAAGACGGGGATGTGGTCGTATGTCTTCTTCATCGACTTCGAAGGCCATCAGCAGGACGACGTCATTCGGGACGTCCTGGCAGAGATCGACGCCGATGCGCTCGAGGTCAAGATGCTGGGTAGCTATCCGCGCGCCATCACCCACTGAATCGGGTCCCTCTCATGACAATCGACTTCGCGACATTGGCCCCGGAGGGCATCCGCGGCCTGCAGCCTTATCAGCCCGGGAAGCCGGTCGAGGAGCTGCAGCGGGAACTGGGCCTGACGGACGTCGTCAAACTGGCCAGTAACGAGAATCCACTCGGTGCCTCTCCCAGGGTCAGGGAAGCGGTTGCAGCGGCGACGGAGTTCGAGCGGTACCCCGACGGCAGCGCATGGGTGCTCAAGGAACAGTTGTCGGAGCACCTGCATGTGCCCCAGGACCAGCTGACCATCGGCAACGGCTCGAACGACGTCCTCGAACTGCTGGGGCGCGTGTTCCTGCGACCGGGGACCGAGGCCATCGTTTCGGAGCATGCATTCGTCGTCTATCCGCTCGTGACGATCGCCGTCGGGGCGACGCTGACGCCGATCCCGGCAAGAGACTTCGGCCAGGACCTCGACGCGACTCTCGCGGCCATCGGCGAGTCGACCCGGTGCGTGTTCATCGCCAATCCCAACAACCCGACCGGAACGTGGCTCGCGGAATCCGCCTTGCGCCCGTTCCTGGACACGGTGCCTCCCGACGTCATCGTCGTACTGGACGAGGCCTACTGCGAGTACGTGCAGGAGGACGGCTACCCCGACGGCGTTGCGCTGACCCGGGACTATCCGAACCTCGTCGTGACGCGCACGTTCTCCAAAGCCTATGGGCTGGCCGCGCTTCGTGTCGGATACTCCATCAGCAATCCCGTCATTGCGGATCTGATGAACCGGATTCGCCAGCCGTTCAACGTGAACGCACTCGCACTCGCGGCGGCGTCCGCGGCGCTGTCCGATCAGGACCACGTCCGTCGCAGCGTTGCGGTGAATGCCGAAGGCCTTGCGTATCTTGCCCGCGAGTGTGAGCGGCTGGGACTGGGTTACATCCCGTCGGTCGGCAATTTCCTCACGATCGACATGGGGCAGGACGCGGCGCCGCTCTACGAGGCGTTGCTCAGGAAAGGTGTGATCGTGCGGCCGATCGGCGGCTATGGACTGCCCAACCATCTTCGGGTGACAGTGGGTCTGGCGGACGAAAACGAGCGTCTCATCGCAGCGCTGGAGACCGTGCTCGGCGCGGGGGCCGGGCCCGCGGACAGCCAGGGCTAGTATGTTTGACACAGTTGCGATCGTCGGCGTCGGAATGATCGGCGGCTCGGTTGCGGCCGCGCTGCGTCAGCGCGGTCTGACCGGGCGCATTCACGGATACGACGCGAGCGCTGAGCATCTGGACGCCGCGCTGTCGGCCGGGCTGATCGATGACGCGCCGGCGGGTCCGGCAGCCGGCGACCTCATTGTGCTCGCGGTGCCGGTCCTGTCGGTCACACAGGTGCTGGGCGAACTCGCGCCCGCCTTCAGTGCGGGCTCCGTCGTGACTGACGTGCTGTCGGTCAAACAGCCGGTGCTCGATGCCGCGGTGCGCAGTCTCGGCCGGGTACCTGGAACCCTTGTGCCGGGCCATCCGATCGCCGGATCAGAGCGGCGGGGACCAGGCGCCGCCGATCCCGCGCTGTTCGTCGACCATCGGGTCATCCTCACGCCCGCCGACACGTCGGACGATTCGGCAACGGTGACGGTGCAGCGCATGTGGGAGGCGCTGGGGGCGGAAGTGGTGCTGATGGACGCGGAACGGCACGACCGTGTGCTGGCGTGCACCAGTCATCTGCCGCACCTGCTGGCGTACGCGTTGGTGGACTCGCTGTCCCGGCTTGACGACAGTGCGGAGGTGTTTCGCCTTGCGGCTGGCGGATTCCGGGACTTCACACGGATTGCGGGATCCGATCCTGTAATGTGGCGCGACATCTTTGCGTCGAACCGGACGGCGCTCCTCGGGGTTCTTGATCGTTTCAGCGCCGACCTTGCGGAGCTGCGGGGGCTGATCGAGCGGGATGAGCACGAAGGTGTGTTCGAGGTACTCGAGAAAGCGCGGGTGACGCGCAATGCGGTAGCAGCCCATCTGGCAGGCAAGAATTCCAGCGAATAGACGAGGAGGGCCGACACCCTGCTGGGTGTCTCCAGGATGAACGACACAACAGACATTCCGGTCATCGCGATCGACGGACCGTCAGGATCGGGGAAAGGCATGGTGACTCACGCGCTCGCCCGGGGGTTGGGGTTCCACATCCTGGACAGCGGCGCGCTGTACCGACTCATCGGGCTCGCGGCCATCAAGTCCGGAACCGACCCGGCGGACGAGCCGGCGCTGGCCCGGCTTGGGCTCGAGATGGATGTCCGCTTCGAGCCGACTGACGACGCGGAGGAGCCCCTGCGGGTGTTTCTCGAGGGTGAGGATGTGACCGTGCGAATCCGCACGGACGAGGCGGGGGTCTACGCGTCCAGGATCGCGCCGTTACCCCAGGTGCGTGAATCGATTCGGATACTGCAACACTCGTTTCGGTGCGCCCCCGGGCTGGTTGCGGACGGCAGGGACATGGGCACTGACGTTTTTGTCGGCGCACCGCTCAAGATCTACCTCACGGCCAGCGTGGAGGCTCGGGCCGAAAGGCGCTATAACCAGTTGAAAGATAAGGACATTGGTGTTAGTCTGGCCGCCCTTTCGCAAAGCATCGCGGAGCGGGACGAGCGGGACATGAACCGCGCAGTCGCACCGTTGCGCCCGGCTGACGACGCCATTGTGATCGACAGCACGTCCATTTCGCGAGAGGAAGTGTTGGAACGTGCGTTCGCGCTCGTTCAGGAACATCTGGGACTGACCGTGACGCGGGACGCCACCACCTGAGGCAACTCAGGCTGAGGCAATCCGCCGAACCAACGAAATCCGGTCAACCCGGGAACTGAATCTGACCCGTGCTGGTTGGTGGCACGGCTTACCAGGGAACCTCCCAATATGAGCGAATCTTTCGCAGAACTTTTTGAAGAAAGTCTGACTACGATCGACATGCAGCCCGGTGCCATCGTCACCGGCGTTGTTGTGGATGTGGACAGCGAATGGGTCACGGTACACGCGGGCCTCAAGTCTGAAGGGGTCATCCCCCGCGCACAGTTCATCAACGAATCCGGCCACCTCGAAGTCGAGATCGGAGACACCGTCAAGGTCTCCATGGACGCCGTCGATGACGGTTTCGGCGAAACGCGCCTGTCGCGCGAGAAGGCCAAGCGCGCGGAGTCGTGGCAGATCCTGGAACACGTATTCGAAACGCAGGAAGTGATCAAAGGCGCAATCAGTGGGCGGGTGAAGGGTGGCTTCACCGTCGAAATCCGCGACGTACGCGCATTTCTCCCGGGCTCGCTGGTCGACGTCCGGCCGCTGCGTGACACCGAACATCTCGAAGGCCGTGAACTGGAGTTCAAGGTCATCAAGCTTGACCAGAAACGCAATAACGTCGTGGTTTCCCGGCGCGCGGTTCTGGAAGAAGAAAACAGTGCAGAGCGCGAAGCGCTGCTGGAGAGCCTGCAGGAAGGTCAGCAGGTTCATGGAGTCGTCAAGAACCTCACCGACTACGGCGCATTTGTCGATCTCGGTGGCGTTGACGGTCTGCTGCACATCACCGACATGGCGTGGAAGCGCATCAAGCACCCAAGCGAGATCGTTGCGGTCGGTGACGAGATCGACGTCAAGGTTCTGAAATTCGACCGTGAGCGCAACCGAGTCTCGCTGGGCCTGAAGCAACTGGGCGAAGATCCCTGGGTTGCAATCACGCAGCGCTACCCGGAGAACACGCGCACGATGGCGCGCGTCACGAACCTGACCGACTACGGGTGTTTCGCGGAACTCGAAGAGGGCGTCGAAGGTCTTGTCCACGTATCGGAGATGGACTGGACGAACCGCAACATCCATCCATCGAAGGTTGTGCAGGTTGGCGACGAAGTCGAGGTCATGGTCCTCGACATCGACGAGGAGCGGCGGCGGATTTCCCTTGGCATCAAGCAGTGTCAGGGCAATCCCTGGGAAGAGTTCGCGGTCCTCCACAAGAAAGGCGACCGCATCCGGGGCTACATCAAGTCCATCACCGACTTCGGCATCTTCATTGGACTGCCGGGCAACATCGACGGACTCGTGCACCTGTCCGACATCTCCTGGCAGGAGCCGGGCGAGCAGGCGGTGCGCCGCTTCACGAAAGGTGACGAAATCGAGACGACGATCCTCTCGATCGACGCGGAGCGCGAGCGCATTTCGCTCGGTCTCAAGCAACTCGAGGACGACCCGTTCTCCAACTTCGTTGCGCTGAACGATCGTGGCTCGATCGTGCGTGGCACGATCCGCGAAGTCGACGCGAAGCAGGCGATCATCGATCTCGCTGAGGATGTCGAAGGTCTGCTCAAAGCGTCGGAGATCGCCCGCGATCGCACCGAGGATGCCCGTAACGCGCTGACGGCTGGCAATGACATCGAAGTCAAGATCATCAGCGTTGACCGCAAGAACCGGGTCATCGGACTGTCGATCAAGGCACGTGAAATGGACGAAGAGGCACAGGCGGTACGTGATCATCGGTCACGTGAAGATGACGCCGTCAGCCCGACGACCATTGGTGACCTCATCAAGCAGCAACAACAGAAGAACCAGAGCGACTGAGTCGATTTGGCTGACGCACGCGGTCTGCCTCTACCCGGCAAGTGGATTTCTGTACATGACCAAATCCGAGCTGATCGAACGTATCGCGGCTGAGCAGACTCAGCTCTCCGCGAAGGACGTCGAGTTGGCGGTAAAGATGATTCTCGACCACATGGCGGAGACGCTTGCGGAAGGGGAGCGCATCGAGATTCGGGGCTTCGGGAGTTTCTCGTTGCACTATCGCGAGGCGCGGCTTGGCAGGAATCCCAAGACGGGCGAGAAGGTTGAACTCGAGGGCAAGTACGTGCCTCATTTCAAACCAGGCAAAGAGTTGCGTGAGCGGGTCAACATGAGTCTGCAGGCTGAACTCTGAGCGGTTCAGCCTGCGCTCGCCCGTGTGCCCGCATCCTCCTTCTCTGAACTTCAACCCGACGCGGGTCACACCGCGGCACGCATGGGGGGCACCGTGCGCTTCCTGACCCGGCCACTGTTTGGCCTCTTCCTCGTCATCCTCTTCATTCTGGTCTGGTTGGGCTCTACCCAGAACAGCATGCCCGTGACGCTCCGGTTCCTGGATTTCGAGTCACCCGAGTGGCCAGTCAGCTACTGGCTGGCGACCGCCTTCGGGCTTGGCTTCATTGCAGCCGTCCTCCTCAACATGTGGTCGAACACAGGTCTGCGGATGCGCGCGCGTCGCGCGGAGGGCAAGGTGCCGACAGCGTCACCGGCGCAGGAAGTCGACGTGGGCTCCGGCTGACCGTTCTTTGGGCAAAAAGCGTGTGAGCCTTAAACCTTTTGCCCCATTCGCGCGACATACGAGTGCTGCACTCGGGAATGCGGCAGGAGCGTTGGGAATTGGACAACTGGCTGTTGTATGCGTTGATCGTCGCCGCCATCGCCATCGGTTGGTGGCTGGGCCGGCGTGATCGCAGCAAGGCACCGGAAACCCTGGGTCCGAACTACTATCAGGGCGTCAACTACCTGTTGAATGATCAGCCCGATCGCGCGGTCGCGGCGTTCATCGAAGACCTCGCTGTGAGTCCGGACACGCTCGAAACGCACCTCGCCATGGGCAGCCTGCTGCGTCGCCGCGGGGAGGTCGAGAAGGCGGTCTCGGTCCACGAAAACATCCTCCGGCATGCCGTTCTCGAACGCTCGACGATGCTCAGCGTGCAACTCGAACTCGCGCGGGACTACATGCAGGCGGGTTTGCTCGATCGTGCCGAGGCGACGGTCGAGAGCCTCGTGGATGAACCCGGGCAGATCCGAACGGAGGCCCTGTCCATCCTGCTCGAGGTGTATGAGCGGGAGAAGGAATGGGACAAGGCGATTGCGGCGGCGGGGGAAATCCGCAGTGTCGAGCCGAATCTGCCGCATCGCGTCTCACACTACTACTGCGAGCTGGCCGAAGTGGGGCTTGGAGGCGGTGACGCCGACCTCGCTCTGCGCTGCCTCAGGCAGGCCCGCGACCATGACGCGACCAATGCGCGGGTACTGTTGCTCGAAGGACGCGCCGAACTCGAACGGGGTAATCACGACAAGGCGCGTCACGCGCTCACTGCGATCCTGGAGGTCGACCCGAGGCGCGTGCCCGAATCGCTTGACCTGCTGCGGGCTGCGTTTGCGGACGGCCCCGCGCAGGAACTGGAGGCCTACCTCGAACAGTGTCTGGAACGGGTGCCGGCGACCAGCCTCGTCCTGGCGCTCGCAGAGCAGAAGCGTGAGACGCTCGGAGACGTTGGCGTCGCGAAATTCATCGCTGACTACCTGAAGCGCAATCCGACGATCCGTGGGCTGACGCAGCTGATTGACCTGCACATTGACAATACGTCGGGCGCCGCGCGGGAGAATCTGTCGATCCTCCGCAGTTTTACCGAGGCTCTGGTTGTGGACAAGCCGACGTACCGCTGCGGCGAGTGCGGCTTTGCCGGCAAGTCGCTGCACTGGCATTGTCCAAGCTGCCGCCAGTGGGGTACCACCGAGCCGATCTTCGGCCTCGAAGGCGAATAGTCGCACCCGTTGTAGTCGGCGCCACACAGCGGCGTTGGGGGACGGCTTACCGCTGCTGTCTGTGCTGCCCTACATCCTGCTCCCGGCTCCGTTGTTACGTTGGTTTTACCAACAACGAGCAGCCACATCACATGTTCAAATCTCTGGTTATCGCGCTGTCCCTGGCGCTGACGCTAATGTCACAACCCCTGCTCGCGGAGGATGCCGGCGAAGGGTCGGCGGGGGAGCCGGCAACGGTCAACATCGACAAGGCCGATGCAGAGGCCCTCGAAGCCGCCCTGGTGGGGATCGGCCGCAACAAGGCGCTTGCGATCGTTGCCCATCGTGAGAAGTACGGCCCCTTCTTCGCCGCGGAAGAACTGTCCGCGGTGAGGGGGATCGGTCCATCGACGGTCGAGAAGAACAGGTGGCGGATCGAGGTCGACTGAGCTGCGCCAAGCCCGGGCGCGTCCGTGCCTGTGCGCAGCGTTCGGGCGTTCGCGCCGCAGGGTCAACTGGTGGCGGCCATGCTGCTGTGCTGCGCGCTTCGTGGGATGATCGACGCTTCGGCAGCGACGGGGGAAGGCAGTGGCGATCGATCGTTATCAACTGGCCAACGAACTGGCGACGCTGCGGGATCTCGCGGCAGAGCGCTGGAGCGAGGATCCCCTGCCGGTAGGCCGGGCCGCGCTGGATCGTCTGAAGCGAGAGATCGACGAACACGACCTGCATCGGAACGTGGCCGAGCTCGAGACCGATGGCTATACCGTGTTGCCTCCCGGCAAAGCCGGGCCGCTGTCGTTGATTGAGGAGATCAAGGCTGCCATGCGTCGCCTGCAGGAGACGCGGCCGTCAGATGCACTGGGAGCGTCGTCCGGGCTTGGCGCGACGCTCTTCCACATGTTGCCGGAAGACCCTGCCTTCGAGCAGGCTCTGATGGCTCCGGCGCCGCTCGTGCTGGTGACCTACCTGCTCGGGTACAGGGCGAAACTTTCCCAGTGCACGGGTCTCATCAAGGACACCGGTGCACCCGCGCTGCCGATTCACGCGGATCACAGCGGCAAGTTCCCGGCGCCCTGGGGCAAGCTGTCGAACTACACCGTGGTGACATGGGTACTGACCGACTACACGCGGGAGAACGGGGCATTATGTGTCTGGCCTGGCAGCCATCGGTGGGGGCGGCCTGTACCGGCGGAGATGCGTATGGCCCATGATCACGAAGAGATGCGTGTCGTCGAGGTGCCGGCGGGCTCGGTCATCGCCTGGCATGGCAGTCTCTGGCACGGCGCGGTACCACGTTCGGCAGACGGCGAGCGGATGACGCTCGTCCTGCCGCACGTGCGGGACCCGATTCAGGCGCAGGAACATTTCTGGGCTTCGACGACTCCGGAGATGATCGCGCGCAATCCGCCGCGCTTTGCAACGTTGATGGGGCTGACCAGCGCGTATGGCTGGATGCAGGATGGTCCCGATCCCCGGCGGCTTGCGATGGGGCCGACCGAAGGCTCGCAGTTCGAATAGGGCTTGCGTGCTCAGCGTCGATCAAGACGGGCGAACTGGAGCTTGAGCGGCCAGCCGCCCCACGTAACAGCGGTGATGATCAGGAGTTCGCCGACGGTGTCGAACAGCAGCGCGATGCGCTCGTGCTGTTCGAGTAGTCCCGTCCAGCGGAGCAGGTTGTTCCAGTCATGGCCGCCGATCTCGCGGCCCGTTCCGCCACCAACGAGCATCAACTGCATGTCCCGGGCGTCGTAGCAGTAGGGTCCGGCGTCGATGACCGAGTAGCCCAACAGCCACAGGGCGACCGCGCCTGCAAACGGGTTTCGGTACTTGTAGACGAATGCCAGCATCAGTGACCCCGGGACGAGCCATTGCATCAGGGTGCCGCCCGCAACGGCCATGAAGCGTCCAAGGAACGAGAACATGACGTGGCCCGCTTCGTGGAAGGCGAGTATGAACGCGCTGATGAACGGGTCGTAGAAGGAGAGTTCGGGGAACAGTCCGGTCGTCACGCGAGGGTCTGTCTGGATCAGCAGCACACCCCAGACAGCCATGATGGCAAGGCCAATGCTCTGGCCGCCAAACTCGAACACGTTGACGCGCTCCTCGACGTGGAGCCAACGCTCCGCCTGCATGAGACCCGAGAGGCGTCCCGCGATTGACAGTTCCGTGCCACCCCGGGACCCGGATGGAACGGGCGTTTCACGTCGCAGTTGTGACCTGAACCATCAAGCTCAGATTCTGAAT
>PBVL01000155.1 GCA_002728675.1 Gammaproteobacteria bacterium | reverse complement strand
TGGGTCTCTCCGTAGCCAATGGACTTTGAACACTCATTAGCTTCGGGCTTGAGGCCCGGATGAACAACCTACTGACAGATCACACCTAGTGAATTACGTAGAGTTACGTAGTGGTGGTTGAGCCCGCTCAGACTTCGAACTCGTAGCGCAACCCGATCTCCTCGCGCCAGGCGTCGAGGGCACGCATGTTCCCCAGCGTGTCGTCGGGCGTCATCGCCGCGCATTCGGTCTGGCCTGCTTCGATGGCCTGCGCAAACACGTCCGCTTCCCGGGCGTAGATGCCGCGGTCGAGCGAGACGATACGTTCGGTTTTCTTGCGCCCCTCAACGACCGTCAGCTTGGTGTCGCCGGGCTCGCGTCCGTTGCCGCCCCAGGGAGAGTGGACCTTGATGCTGCCTTTGGAGCCATAGACCAAAGCGGTCTGTTCGAGACCCGCCTTCACCGCGGTGGCGATCTGCGCTGCAATGCCTGACTCGAACTGAAGCGAGGCTGCGGCGTATTCGTCGATACCGTGAGAGACGTGTCCCACGCCCTTGACGACCGTGGGGTTCGCGAACCCTTCGCCAATCGCAAGCCCCGCGGCAAGTCGCGCAAAGGACATCGCGTAACAGCCAACGTCGAGGATGCCGCCACCCGCAAGCGCGGCGTCGGTGGTCCGGTGAGCGTAGCCGGGCCCCGCGTTGAAGCCGTGCCTGGCCTCGATGAAGCGGATGTCGCCGATCTGTCCGGCCCCCACCATGTCGCGCAGGACATCGAGCTGGGGGTGCGTGCGGTACATGAACGCCTCCATGAACAGCACCCCGGCGGCACGTGCGGCCTCGATGACCGGCACGGCTTCGGCACAGTTCACCGTCACCGGTTTCTCGCACAGGATGTGCTTGCCCGCCTGCGCGGCCTTGATTGCCCACTCGGAGTGGAAGTTGTGCGGCGTCGAAATGTAGACGGCGTCGACTTCCGGATCGTCGAGCAACGCCTGGTAGTGCCCATAGGCGCGTTCGATGCCGTACGCGTCGGCGAAGGCACGGGCGGAGTCCTCCGCGCGTGCTGCCACGGCGACCGCGCGGCCCGAGTTGGTCTGGGCGAGGCCACGGGCGAATGCATGGGCGATCACGCCAGCGGCCAGGAGCCCCCAGCGCACGCTCATGACGGGTCCTCACGAGAGGGGCGACGGACTTTGTGCAGTGCGGCGCCTTC
Source organism: Gammaproteobacteria bacterium (assembly GCA_002728675.1). Lineage (GTDB taxonomy): Bacteria > Pseudomonadota > Gammaproteobacteria > Pseudomonadales > Azotimanducaceae. The sequence continues at coordinate 6,509 of PBVL01000155.1, read as the reverse complement.
GCCAATGATGTACTCCGGCATGACGACGTCGTAATTGCCGAGGCTGACCGAGTCAGCGTCGACACGCGTGCCGCTCATCATTCCCAACGTGCCGTAGGTGCGCATCCCCAGTCGCGCGCGCAACCTGGGGCTCGCGTTGTCGATGACGTCCTGCAGGCAGGTCACGCCCCAGTTCTCCTGTTGGCGCATCCACGGCAGGCAATAGTAGTTGGCGATGTGACGTCGTGGGCTGCCGTCCCGGTTAGCCCCGGCGCCGTGCCACAGTCGTCCTTCCCAGGAGAACACACTGCCGGCGGGAATCTCGACCTGCACCGACATCTCCCGGGCGGGCGGATTGATGAGGTGTTCAGGTGCCCAGCGGTGGCTCCCGGGAATGATGTGCGTGCTGCCGGCTTCAGGCGTGAAGTCGTCGAGACACCAGAACAGGTTGCACGCCGCGGGGAAGTCCGCGGTGGCCGGAACCTGGCCCTGATCCCGGTGCAGCGCCTGGGGCTCGTCTGTCGGTCCGTGGAAAATACCACCCGTCATACTGGACACGAGGAAGTGTTTGCCGAGCAGATATCCGGCGAGCAGGTCGGTCTCTTCACGTTCGATCAGGTCCAGGAACACCTGGCCTTTGTTGACGAGGTTCGAGACGAGTTGCCGGTGGGTGTTCGCCCCCGGTGGGGCCAGGTCACCGAGTGCGCGTTCGCCTTCCGCCTGGGCGTCGAGGGTGTCCCGCAGGCGTTTGAGCTGATCACCACTCAGGGCGTCAGCGAGAATGCACATGCCTGTTTCCGTCAGGTCGGAACGGGCCTGATCGATGTCCCTGGTCGGGGCGGGAACCGTCAGGGCGACGGGATCTGGCAGCGGGTCGGCCGCGACATAGCGCGTCTGACGGTGGGCGGCGTCACTCATCGGGAGTCCTCATGAACGTTTCGCCGGACGGTACCACAGGGCCGGTATCCGGCGACGCGAAGGGGACCGAAGCCCGGGCCATCAGCGCGTTGCTTTAGTGGCGGAGGGGATTCGCGTATGTTGGCGGCCTTCAGTCACGGAGAAGCGCGCATGGTTGGAATGCTCGAGGGCCGCACGGCCATTGTCACGGGAGGCGCCGGCGGAATCGGTTCGCGGATTGCGCGACGGTACTGCGAGGAAGGCGCGTCCGTGGTGATCGCAAGCCGCGGCAAGGAGAAGCTCGAAGCCGCGGCGGCGGAGCTGACGGCCGAAGGGTATCGGTGCATTGCGATCCCAACGGACGTGACGCGGCCCGATGCAGTCACTGCCATGGTATCGGGTACCGTCGAGGCATTTGGCGGCCTCGATATTCTGGTCAACAACGCGGGAGGCGCCATGTTCATCGCGCCTCCCGAGAAGCTTGCGCCTGACCAGTGGAACGCCGCGATCGCCCTCAATCTGACCAGCGTGTTCCTGTGCAGTCAGGCCGCATCCAACGTGATGATCGAACAGGGCCGCGGCCGCATCATCAACGTGTCTTCGGTCGCCGGGATGCGCATGTCGCCCGCGTTCGTTCACTACGGCGCTGCCAAGGCCGGCGTCATCAACCTGACCAAAGGCCTCGCTTCGAGTTGGGGACCCCACAACATCAATGTGAACTGCATCGCGCCGGGTCTGACGGCGACCGAGGGTGTCGCGGACTGGCTTCCACCCCGAACGAAGGATGACGGCTCACCGGTGCCGCCGCTCCAGTTTCCGCCGGACCCTGAGCATGTGGCGGACCTGGCGGCGTTCCTGGCTGGCGATGCGTCCGCGCGCATCAGCGGTGAACTGTTCCCGATCCGTGCGTTGTACGAATTGGCCTGACCGACGCTGTGTCTCTACGTGACGGGGCGAGGCGCTGACGCTAGCCGGTGACATCACCGCGGCCGCGCACGTCAGTCAGTGCAGCCAGCGCTTCGGCGCCAACGCTCAGGTGTCCGTGTTGCGGGTAGGTGCGCAGTTCGCTGTCGCGGAGCAGACTGGCCGTGTGGCGGGCCTGTGCCAGCGGCACGATCCAGTCCTGTTCGCCGTGGACCAGAATCACCGGGCAGCGAACGGCGGTGACGTCGAAACTGTGCCAGCCGTGTTTGGGCCCGTCGGCGATGCGATCGTCGACGTAGCCGACGACCCCCTGGGCAAAAGGCGTGTTGTCCGGGTCCGCGGCTGCTCGCGTGCCTGCATCGAGGATCGCGCGGTCGGGTGGGCTCCAGATGTCCCGGCCATCAGGCCCCTGCTCGTGTTGTCGATCGCCTTGCGGACCATACTGTGCCTCGGCAGCGGCAATGGCGGCGTCCCGGCTTTCCGCAAACCAGTACTCATCGGCGAGATCCATGCGGGCCTCCTCGACGTCGTGCGCCCAACTCTGATCGGACATGCCGCAGCAGATGACCACGCCGGGCACCCGTTCGGGCGCAGCCGCAGCGAGCGCAAGGGCGTAACTCGCGCCGGTTGAACTCCCCACGATGAAGAACTTCGGCGCTTCGAGGTAATCAGCCACGGCAAGGCCGTCGCTCGTCCAGTCACCGATCGAGCGGCCGGGCCACGCGCTGGTCGCGCCATACCCCGGCCGGTCGATGCCGATGGGTCTGAAGCCGGCGCGCTTGTAGCCCGCCACCATCGGTTCCGGTGCGATTCTCGAGCCGGGTCCGCCGTGACACAGCAGCACGGGGTCGAGACCCACGTCACCGTAGTCTTCGAGCGACACAGTTCGGTCGCTGGCGACCGGGATGGTGTGGTGTGTCATTCGGGCCTCACTGGCGGTGACATCGATGCGGGCAGACTACCACCGTCAGACGCGTGGGCCGCCAGTCTGGCCCGGGACGGATGAATCGCCTATTCTCGAAGCGCTTGAACCCATCAGGAGTAAGCCATGCGAATTGTGAACCCGACCTTTGGCACCGCCTCCGCAGGCGGTGAGCAGGTGGGCATCGCTTCAGTTGACTGGCAACGGGACCCGATCGTTCTGTTCTCGAATTCCAAGCCGAACGCGCGTGAATTGCTCGAGGGCGTACAGGACAGGGTTGGACTCGCAGCCGGCAACGTAGAGTTCGTCTACAAGGACAGCGCAAGTCAGCCGGCGCCGGCCCATCTCTATGACGAGGTGGCAAGTCGATACAAGGGTGCGCTGCTCGCGATCGCCGATTGAGGGTCGTGCTCATCGTGGAGTTTCCACGACAGTATCGAACTCGAGAAAAGAGGTGTCGCGGCGTTCGTCATCGCGACGGACACGTTCAGTCCACTGGTGCTCGCGCAGGCCAGGGCGAGGAAGGTCGAGGCCAAACTGTTGGTCGTCAGCCACCCCATTGGCGGGCTCAACGCGGCTGAGCTCGAAGATCGGATCGACGCGGCCTCGAAAGGCCTGATGGAGGCGATTGGAGCGTAGGGCGCCGGCAACGCGGCGCCCGGATGACGGAGCGAGCATGGCAGACACAACGGACGCGGCGGAGCAGGAGGTCATCGAACTCGGTGACCTCGACCCGGCCGAGTGGAACGATTACGCGGAAGCGCAGGGCTGGAGCGACGGTCTGCCCCTCGTCATGCCCACGGAGTCTGCGGTGGAGCGGTTCGTCGCCGCGGCGCGGGGCGAGAACGAGCCCTTTCGACCAATCTCACCTCGTCAGGTGGTGCCCACGCTCCGGAGTCTTGCGGCCAATGCGGTCATGGCGGGCTGCCGCCCGGAGTACTTCCCGGTTGTGCTGAGCGCGGTGAGGGCTGTGCTGGACCCCGCCTACAACCTGCACGGGGTGCTTGCGACGACCCATCCGTGCACGCAGATGGTTCTTGTGAATGGCCCGAGCCGGGAAGCACTTGGGATCAACTGCTCCAGCAACTGTTTCGGCCAGGGCTGGCGGGCGAACGCGAGCATCGGCAGGGCGGTGCAGCTCGTGATGCTCAACGTCGGCGGCGCGCGGCCCGGTGACATGGATCGATCCACCCAGGGCTCGCCGGCGAAGTTTGCGTTCTGTTTCGGTGAGAACGAGGAGGAGAGTCCCTGGGAGCCGTATCACGTGCGGCGCGGCTTCGACGTGAACGACACGGTGGTCACGACGATGGCCGCCGAAGGGCCGCACAACATCAACGATCATGGCAGCGTCACCGGCGAAGGGCTGCTGACGACGATGAGCGCGACCATCTCGCAACCCGGCGCAAATACGATCTATCGCAACGGTCCGTACTTTGTGGTCATCGGGCCCGAGCACGCGCAGACGCTCGCCCGTGACGGGTGGCAGATCGATTCGATGCGGGAGGCAATCTACGAGCGCTCGCGCGTACCGGCAGCACGCGTGTCCAAGGAGAATCAGGCGAGCTATGAAGGCCAGGATATTCCCGTCGAAGATGGGCACTACTACCTGACGCCGAGTCCCGAGGACATCCATATCGTCGTGGCGGGCGGCCCCGGCAAACATTCGGCCTACATCCCCTCTTTTGGCGGCACAGCCGCGTCGTCGGTGCAGGTGCCGCTACCCTGACGGCCCGGAGCCTGTCATGAGCGACGACACCTTGCTGCCGGTCTACGAAGACCATGCGGACTGGGGTGCCGTGCAGGCGGAGTTGTGGCAGCGCGGGCTCGGCGACGGGCTGCCCCTTGCGCCACCGACGCATGCACGCCTCGAGGCGATGCTTGCCGGAGTCCGCGAGCCTGAGCGCAGCTACGGGTTGCTCATGCCGATGTACGGTGAGCTGACGCCGGCATCGGTGGCATATCAATCCGTCCTGGCCGGCTGCGAGCCCGCGCACCTCCCGGTTGTCCTGACCGCGCTCGTGGCCTGTCTTACGGACTCGTTCAATCTGCTCGGTATTGCCACCACGACGGGCACGCCGGCGGTTGCCGTGATCGTACACGGACCCGTCGCGGACAGGCTCGGGTTGAACAGCGGCACCAACTGCCTTGGACCCGGCACGCCCGGCAACGCGGCAATTGGACGTGCCGTCAGCCTGGCGTTGCGCAACATCGGCGGGGCGGTACCCGGCGTTGGGGACATGGCGACGATGGGGCAACCAGGCAAGTACGGCTTCTGTTTTGCTGAGAGTCGTGCAGGACTGCTGCCTTCGCTCCCGGCGCGGCGGGGACTGGGACGGGACGTCGACGCCGTGACAGTGCTTGGTGTGTCCGGGACCGCGGAGGTGCTTCCGAACGGACTGGATACGCCGGAGGATATCCTGCGCCCCCTCGTCGGCGCGATGTGGGCTGCGCGAATGGCATCCGGCGGTATGCGTGAGCGCGAACCGCGGGAGCAGCTGTTTCTGTTGCCTCCGGAACTCGCAACCGGCGTTGCGGGGCGCGGCTGGAGCCTGGCCGACATCCAGTCGTTCCTTGCAACCGCGGAACCTTTTGGGCGCGGCGATCACTCGAACAGGTTGGCTGGAGAACCCGCCGCGAACCCCGGTGACATCCATCCCGGTGACATCCATCCCGCGGACGTCCATCCGGTCGTGACGGGTGGTCCTGGCACCAAGATGACACACCTCCCACTCTGGGCGGGAGGCACGCGAACGGTCACGCTGCCCCTGTTGGATATTGGCCATCAATGAATCCGGAGCAACGCATGATTCTTCAAGGCAAAACCGCTGTCGTCGTAGGCGGCGGTCAGACACCTGGGGCCACCATTGGCAACGGCCGCGCGACCGCAATGCAGTTCGCCCGTGAGGGCGCAGAAGTGCTCGTGGCCGACCGGGATCTCGCGTCAGCGGGTGAAACGGTCGTGATGATCGAGGACGAAGGTGGTCGTGCGTCCGCATGCCATGTCGACGTGACGGAGGAGGCGTCGCTGCAGGAACTCAGCCGCGAGGTGCTGCGCCGCTATGGCAAGGTTGATGTCCTGCACAACAACGTGGGCATGAGCCTTGCCGCAGGTGATGCCGCGGTGGAGGACATCACGACCGACGCGTTCGATCGCATCGTCGACATCAATCTGCGCGGCATGGTCCTCGCGTGCAAACATTTTCTGCCGGCCATGCGTGAGGCGGGTTCCGGCGCGATCGTGAACATCTCGTCGATGGCCGCGTGGCGCCCGTATCCCTACGTTGCCTACAAAGCCACCAAGGCGGCCGTGGTGGCATTCACCGAGCAGCTTGCGCAGACCAACGCGCGCTACAACATCCGCGCGAACGTGATCCTGCCCGGTTTGATGAACACGCCGATGGCGATCGAGTCGCGCGTGGCGGCGGGCACCCCGCGTAAAACCGTTGTTTCAGAACGCGACAAGCGTGTGCCGCTCGGCAGAAAGATGGGCACAGCTTGGGACGTCGCGCACGCGGCGGCTTTTCTCGCATCGGATCGTGCCGGATTCATCACCGGCGTGGCACTGCCTGTGGACGGCGGGTCGAGCGTAAGCTGACACTGTCGGTCTGGCGGAGCACATCGGAGGGCCTCTATGGCGCAAACACCAATAACAGAACTCGTCGACCCTGAAGCGCTTGGTCGCTACCTTGACGCGCAGCTTGGAGGGAAAGGGGACCTGCAACTCGAGGCCCATGTGGCCGGGTTCTCCAACGTGACCTGCTTCGTGACCCGCAACGGGGTTGAGTAC
>PBVL01000154.1 GCA_002728675.1 Gammaproteobacteria bacterium | reverse complement strand
TGAGTGCCGTGGGTGACTTCGTCACGGAACTCCGCGCCTGAAGGTGCGGACGCCGGAGACGTCCCATGGACAGCTGATCGCGATCGCGACACTCGCGCTCGTCTGTGCCGCTGCGCGGGCGGAACAGGCCGCGCCGCCGCCCGCCTGGCGGCAGCAAGACATCTTCGCCGCCCGGGAGAACATCGGACTAGACCCGGCCCAGGTCCGCGCGTTCCGGGGCGCGGCAATCAGCCCGAACGATGGGATGCCGGCCGCGCGACCGACTTCCACAGCCCGGGACACAAACGTTGACGCGTCAGGGTCGGGCGCGCTTCAGCGGATGGCGCACTGCACGTGCTGCAGGAGGATGTCCGCCACCGCTTCAGGCTGCTCCTGCTGCACCCAGTGACCGGCACCCGGGACGAGGTCGATACCCCGGAAATCCGTGCACGCTTGTGCCTGCATGCGTTCGAGTGTTCCGGGACTCTGGTAAGTCCCCCAGTCGCTTGCCCCCGAGATGAAACGCGAGGGGACGTCGACCGTACGCCCTGCGAACAATCTGAGGTCGTCTGAATACTCGGGGTTCGTTCCGCAACGATACGACTGCAGCCCGCCCTGGAAGCCGTTCCTCCCGTATTCCTCCGCGTACACCGCCAGTTCGTCGTCGGTCAGCCAGGTGGCACGACTGACCGTTTCGGCGTCAGGCATCTCGGCCGCAACGGTCTCCGCCATCCCCATGCCCGCATCCATGATGTAGTACGTCGGCATTTCCGCCATGACTTCAGGGGCCCACGAGGCGACCGGGTGCGGCGTATTCCCCGGCCAGTCAGCGCTCTTGTGGTGATAGTAGGCCCGCATGAACGCAGCCACGCCGTCAGGTGCGTGCCACATGTTCGCGTTCGCCCCGGCGGTCGAGTAGTACCAGCGATAGTGCTTGCGGGGCCGGGGCAACGTGCGCAGCGCATTGTCTACCGCATTCGGATCCGGAGCATCAGGCGGTTCGTGCGTATCGAACGGCAGGGAAGGTCCACCGGGGAACGGCGCGCTCATCAACACGAGGCGTTTGAAGACGTCCGGCCGAATCAGTGCCGACCAGCCGGCAACCGGCGACCCGTAGTCGTGGCCGACCACCATCTCGACCGTCCGGTGCCCGAACGCGTTCACGAGCGCGAGTGCGTCACGCACGAAGCTGGTCATTCGAAACTGGTCGAGATCGCCGTCGAAGCGCCCATCCCATCCTGTCGTGCGCCCGTAGCCACGCTGATCCGGCGCGAGGACGTGATATCCCTCGGCCGCGAGGGCGGGTATGACCTTGCGCCAGCTGTAGGCAAGTTCCGGGAAGCCGTGCAGCAGCAGGATGGCGGGACCGTTTGGATCGCCCGCTTCGAGCACGTGCACCTCGAGCCCGGTGACGGTCTTCACGAACCGGGAACGAATTGACGCATCGAGCGTCGTCTGCCCGTAGGCAACAGCGGAGTTCATGCGTCGTTTCCTGACGATCGGAGCCGCGCATCGTACACGGACTCGCTACGCGGCTCCGCTACTCGGCTCGAAGACCACGCACCGGGTGCCTCCGAGGCGGTGCGCATGAACGGCCGCAATCCGTGCCGAAGGCCCGCCGTTCGTGCGGCACCCTCCCGATCCGTGACAAGAGTCCCTCTGCGGATTCGCGGGACATGCCTGGCAGGGCCGGCCCGGGACCTATTCCCGGCCAAGGACCCCGGCCCGTCAGGCGGCAAACTGCTCCAGGTGGTAGTCCGCATTGCCGAACTGCGCATCGATCACGAGCAACCGCTTGAAGTAGTGACCAACCCGCAACTCTTCGGTCATGCCCATGCCGCCGTGCAGTTGCACCGCGTTCTCACCGATGAAAGTCCCGGCTTTGCCGATCATGTGCTTGACGGCATGCACCGCCCGCTGCGCTTCAACCGAGTCCCCTGACGCCAGTTCCATCGTCGCGCGGAACAACAGCGACTTGCACTGTTCGTACTCCATGAACATCTCGACCATGCGGTGCTGCAGGACCTGGAAGTCCGACAACGGGTGATCGAACTGCTCACGTTCCTGGGTGTACGCGACGGTGTCCTTGTAGAGGGTTTCCATCGCCCCAACCGCTTCGGCGCACAGCGCCACGATGGCATCGTTGGCAACATTGCGCAGGACGCCGAAACCGTCGCCTTCGGCACCGATCAGCGCTGACGCGTCGACGCGCACGTTCTCGAAGCTGATCTCCGACGCTCTGCCGCCGTCGACGGTCGGAAAGTTCGTCAGGGTGACACCTTCGGCTTCCGCGTCGACGATAAACAGAGAAATCCCGGACTCATCGATCTGGCCGCCGCCGGTTCTCGCCGACACGATGATCTGCGTCGCCGTCTCGGCGTTCGCAACCATCGACTTCTGACCGTTCAGCACGTAGCCGTCGCCCTCCTTGCGCCCGGTCGTCGTCACGTCGTGCAGGTCGAAGCGGGCCTGTTCCTCCGCATAGGCGAGGGTCAGCTGGCGCGTGCCGTCGATGATGCCCGGCACGAGCTCGGCCTTCTGCTCGGTGCTCGCGGCGCGTTTCAGAACCCCGCCGCCGAGGACCACACTCGCAAAGAATGGCTCGACCACCAGACCACGGCCCACTTGTTCCATGACGACCATGTTGTCGATCTGGGTACCGCCGAAGCCGCCGTCAGCCTCATCGAACGGCAGTGCAAACCAGCCGAGCTCGGCCATCGTGCCCCAGTGATCCTTGCTGAACCCGCCCGACGCCGCGGCGTTCTTCTGCCGGGATTCGAGGTCGTAATTGTCGTCCACGAAACGCGACAGGGCGTCGCGCAGCATCTGCTGTTCTTCACTCAGATCAAAGTTCATGCTGCCTCCCCCTACTTCGCCTTTTTGGACTTGAGACCAAGCACGTTCTTGGCGATGACGTCTTTCTGAACCTCGCTTGCACCGCCGTAGATCGTGTACGCACGCGAGGACAGGTAGCCGCCCATGCCGCCCTTCGCGAACCTCGGTCCCGCCTTCGCGGAGCCCCACGCCGCGGAATAGATCCCGCCGGCTTCGACCGTGAGCTTCTGGATCCGCTGCTGAATCTCCGTGCCTTTCAGCTTCAGGATCGAGGACTCGGGGCCGGGCGCGGCGCCGGACGATGCGGACGCGAGCGAACGGAGTTCCGTCGTTTCGGCCGCCATCAGGTCGATTTCGAGCTCCGCAACCTTCGCGCGGAAGGAGGGCTCGTCCATCAGCGTACCGTTGCCCCGCTTGACCGATCGGGCCTGCTCCTTGAGCTTCTCGAGCGCAACGATCGAACGGGAGATACCCGCAAGACCCGTGCGTTCGTGCTGCAGCAGACCCTTAGCATAGGTCCAGCCTTTGCCTTCGTCACCGACCCGGTTCTCGACCGGCACCTTGACGTCAGTGAAGAACACGCTGTTCACGGTATGTGAGCCGCCCAGCGTGATGATCGGTTTGACTTCGACTCCCTCCTGTTTCATCGGGAACAGGAGGAACGTGATCCCTTCCTGCTTCTTGCCCGAGTCATCAGTGCGAGTGAGGCAGAAGATCCAGTCCGCCATGTGTGCCATGGTGGTCCATATCTTCTGTCCGTTGACGACGTACTGCGTGCCGTCTTCGGAGAGTACCGCCTTGGTTTTGAGTCCCGCGAGGTCGGAACCCGCGCCAGGTTCAGAGTAACCCTGACACCAGTTGACCTTCCGTGCGCGGATGTCCGGCAGGAAGCGCTGTTGCTGCTCTTCACTGCCGTAAGCCATCAGCACGGGCGCGAGCATGCCGGGACCAAACGGTGCATCCATCGGCAGGTTCGCGACGGCGGTTTCCTGCTCCCAGATATAGTGCTGCGTCGGTGACCAGCCGGGGCCACCAAACTCGGTCGGCCACTTGGGCACGTCCCAGCCACCTTTTGCCGCTGCCTTCTCGAACCATTCCAGGCGCCACTCAATGTAGTTGCTTCCCGGTTTGTACGTGTTCTCTGCAAAAAAGGCCCTGACTTCCTCACGGAACGACAGATCCTCGGCACTCAGCTCTATATCCATGCCTTTTCCTCAAGACTCCTCAAAGCTTCCCTCAATTGACCGCTGACTGACTGTCCAGCTGTCTGACTTCCTGCACTTGCCTTCTTACTACTTGCTTCTAACCGGCTCGCAAGAAGGCCCACAAGCTTACTCCCAGCTAGAACTTTTTACTAGAACATAGTTCTAGATTTCGTTCTGGATTACGATGCGCCTCATGCCCTCTTCCGCCCCCCCTGCAGGTCCTCGCGCCCGAGCCACCGCCGCGCGCAAGGAATCGGTGCTCGAAGCCGCCCTCTCCTGCTTCATCGAACGCGGTATCGACGCCACGACGATTCACGACATCCAGCGTCGCGCAAACTGCAGTATTGGAAGCCTCTATCACCATTTCGGGTCCAAGGAAGGCATCGCCGAGGAACTGTTCCTCGACGGTATCGGGCGCCTCAATCGAGGCATGCTGCGCCGGATCCGTCGGTGCGGCAGTGCCGAAGAAGGCGTGCGCGCCGTGGTCGAGTATTACTGCGAGTGGAGCACCCGGAACAGGGACCTCGCCCGCTACCTGCACTCGCGTGACATCGATTTCTCGGAAGAAGCACGCGACCGCCTGCACGAACTGCACCGCAGCTATATCCGCGATGTCTTCGCCTGGTTCGCGCCATTCCTCGAGGCCGGGCAGATGCGTCTCTTGCCGGAAGACACCTACGTCCCCCTGATCAGCGGTCCCATTCAGGAATACGTCCGACGCTGGCTTTCGGGTCACAATCGGGAAGGCCCACGACGCGTCAAGAGCCTCTTTGCCGACGCCGCCTGGGCCGCCGTCAGAAGCCGCTGACAGGCCGGACAAACACCCGTGGCGGGCCAGCCAGAAGCACATGAACCCGAGACCCCGGAGGCTCGTTATGACAGACGCGACGTTCATCCCCCTGCCGGGTTTCGTCACCTACCCCGAAGCCGAGATGCTGGAACGGGCCGAGCACTTTCTCAGCGAGGCAAAGCGGCGGCGCACGGTTCGCGAGTTCTCCGACCGGCCCGTGCCGCGCGCACTGATCGAAACCTGCTTGCAGACCGCCGGGACCGCCGTCAGCGGCGCAAACATGCAGCCGTGGCAGTTTGTCGCAGTACAGGACCGCGGGATCAAGCGCGACATCCGCGTCGCCGCTGAGGCAGAAGAACGGGCCTTCTACAACGGCAAGGCGCCCCGGGAGTGGCTCGACGCGCTGGCGCCGCTCGGCACCGACGCCAACAAACCGTTTCTGGAGACCGCACCCTGGCTCATCGCCGTGTTCCAGCAGCGTTTCGGGGTCCTTCCCGACGGGCGCCGGGTCAAGCACTACTACGCCACCGAGTCGGTTGGTATCGCGACCGGGCTTCTGATTTCGGCGATCCACCATGCGGGGCTCGCTTCGCTGACCCATACGCCAAGCCCGATGAAATTCCTGAACCGGATTCTCGGGCGCCCGCGGAACGAGCGCCCTTTCCTGCTGCTGGTCGTCGGCTACCCGGCACCGAACGCCACCGTGCCGGACATCGGCAGGAAGGACCTCACTGACATCGCCACCTTTGTGTGATCAGCCTTGTGATCGGCCCGGGACAGGCGCAGCAAACTTGCGCGACCTCCTCCACCGTTGCATTGTCACGCTGTCGGTCCGGAGCACCACATGCTGAGTCGTGAAACACGTGAGGGGATCACCCTCGAACCCATCGTCGGCGCGCCGTTCGGCGCCCGGGTTTCGGGCGTCGATCCCGTCGCCCTGACGAGCGCCCAGAAGGCCGTTCTGCTGAACGCCTACGCAGACGCCCACGGCCTGCTCTGTTTCGGATTCGATGAACTGCTGACGGCAGAGCAACTGCACGCGCTGACCGCCGTATTCGGCGAGAACGAGTTTGCGCCGGGCCGCATCAACGGGATCGGCCGCCGCGCCCGCGAGGGCGAACCCGAAAGCACCGTGGACGAGCAGGTGGCGAAACTGCGCAACAAGGGTGTCGATCCGTACCTCGCGTTCATCGGCAATCTCGACCCGAAGACGCTGGAACGCCAACCCATCAGCGAGAAATTCTTCGGCGAGTGGGAATGGCACACGGACATGTCCTACATCCCGGTACCGCCGACGTTCAGCCTGCTGCACGCGCGGATCATTCCCGATGACGGCGGCGATACCGGCTTCTGCAATCAGGTGCTCGCCGCGAAAGCCCTGCCCGACGACCTGCGGTCACGCATCGTGGGCCGATCGATCAAACACGATTCGACGTACGGGTCGAGCGGCATCCTCAGGCCGGGCATGACGGTTCCGGAGTCCCCCGTCGAAGCGCTCGGCGCCGTTCACCCAATACTGCGTCGCGTTCCGAGCACCGGCGACGAGGCGCTGTTTCTCGGGCGGCGCACCAACGGCTACATCCCCGACCTGCCGCTCGGCGAAAGCGAAGCTCTGCTGAACGCCGTCTGGGCGCACGCGACGCAGCCGGAGTTCTGCTATCGCCACGCGTGGCGGGTGGGCGAGGTGGTCGTCTGGGACAACCGGATGCTCCTGCACATGCGGCACCCGGTCGACGAGTCGCGCGACCGGTTCATGTGGCGTACCCAGACCAAGGGCGAGGCGGTCGTCGCATCGACCTGACGAGAGATCGCCGAGCGCATGACGCGGACTGAAGCCGCGGGCCGACGGACCTAGCGCGCGATGGACTTAATGGATCAGTTCCTGACTGACCATCCCGCTCTGCCCGAGCGGGTGCGCTTGCGCCCTGGTACTCCGCCGACGTCCCCGGCCCCGACGACGCGGGGCATCGGTTTGTCCCGGACCCGCCCCGACGTCAGGCGTCTTCCTGATCTTCGGTGTCTTCAGGCAGATTGGCGAGGTCTTTCGCTTTCGCACGCTCCCCTTCGGCCGGCGGCGGCTCGAAGTTGCTCATTGACGCACCGGCGAACGACGTCTGGCTCGTCCCACCGATGGAAGCGGAGCGTTTCGCCGCCTTTGATTTCCGTGTCCCTTTCACGCCACGTCGTCTGATGCCTGCCACGCCTCGTACCCTGTCCTTCGGACCGCTCTTCAAGTTCGACTGAGTGTAGAGAGGAGAACAGCGCCCCCGCAAGCGGTATCGGGGCAGCGCAGGCCACGACACCCGCAGAAAGGCAGGTGGGTGCATGTGAAGGGAAGGTGGGAGGTCCACGGGCGCGCACGCACCGGCTTCCCGAGAGATTCCCTCGGGCGGTCACAGCACATGAAGCGACAGCGATTGTCAGCCGTCATTTCACTGCTGGCACATTTGGTGACCGGGCTTGGCCCCGGCGCGGCCCTCGGGGCCGTCGCGACGTGGTACGCGTGGGGCGAGCAGCAGCGCCTGAAGCGTATGGAGCGCTA
>PBVL01000137.1 GCA_002728675.1 Gammaproteobacteria bacterium | reverse complement strand
TGGACGCCTGATCTGAACACGGTAATAAACCCGTCCAGCGCGCATCACCTGCTGAGGCTGGGCCATTTTTAGATTTAGTGGCGAATATTGGTGCGGAATAGTGCCCAATTGCGCCACAAATTGCACCATTTTTGCACCACAACCGACCTATTCAGATCACAACGCAGCGCATAACTGAGCTATATTTTATATATAAATCAGTTATTTATTTGGCGGAGGGGCAGGGATTCGAACCCTGGATACCTCTCGGTATGCTGGTTTTCAAGACCAGTGCTTTCAACCGCTCAGCCACCCCTCCGAGGCGGTTCATTTTAGACCAACGGCAACCGGCAGGACACCTTGCGGTCAGATCGGCTCAATCGCCAGGCCTGCAGGAGCCTTGTTGACCGCCCTGCGACGTCACCGGGACCAACCGGCGGTATCGGGCACCCCTCGGCAGGTGACACGCCGCCGCTTCTGCCGTCTTTCCCACCGGGTTCGTCGAGAGGATCCCGTTGTTCCCGGCGGGCACGCAGGAATTGGCACGGTGGGGGCGCATTGACCCAGCGCTCGAATTGACACGGCTCAAAGTGTGATGAGCCCTGAAGGCTCACCATGCAACATGTACCTACTCAAGAATCGGAGCCATACGATGACCCTGCAACTTGACGACAACGAACGGGCGATGCTCTTGGAATTGCTGGAAGCGTCACTTGGAAACCTTTCCTACGAGATTTTCGACACGGACCGAAGCAATTTCAAGGACCAGCTACGCGAACGTCGGGACGTCCTCCAGACAATCGCCCTGCGCCTCAAGGATCTCGGCTGAGCGCGCGTGAGCGTGTCCCACCGGCTGCCTGCTGAGAGACGAGCGCCCTGACCGATGACGACAGCGCAGCAGACCCCGTGCACGCCGGCGCGGATAGCGCCGGTGATGTCGATCATCTGTGCTCCGGCCTTCGGCACCTCGGTTTTGCTGCTCTGGTGGGCACGCGGGGCCGGATGGCAGATTGGCTGGACCTGTGTGGGCGTGATCCTGGTAAACGTCGGCATCTCGACGGCTGCTGTCGGACTCTTCAATCCGGTGCTATTAGAGCCCGCGCGCGGATCGGCGTTGGCACGGCAACGTGGTACTACGCCTGGATGGGCATTTTTGCGGCGACGATCCTCTGGATCATCGGCGTGGTGGCAGGCGACCCCGGCGTCGCGTCATAAGTCTCAGTGCTGAACCCGCTGCTCTGGCTGGTCGGCGCCGCGGTCCACACCGTGGGGTGGCAGCTCGTTGCAGCCTGTGAACTCGTCAATCCGTTTTTCGAGAAGACCGTCCGTATTCAGCGAGAGCGCGGGCACCGGGTGATCGACACAGGCCCCTACCACTAAGTGCGCCATCCGGGCTATGTCGGCTTTGCGCTCGTGCTCCTGTCGCTGCCGGCCGTACTCGACTTCATGCCGGTATGGATTCCGAGCCTTGCCGCAATTGCGGCCCTCGTGGGCCGCACTGCAATGGAGGACCGCCTCCTGCGCGCGGAACTCGCCGGGTATGAAGCGTATGCCGAACGAACGCGCTACCGATTGCTGCCAGGAGTCTGGTGACGCGTCAATCCGGGTCCATCCGAAGGCGATTCAGTGCCCCGGACTGCCGGAGCCGGACGTGGAACGAGCGCCGAACGACGAGACGTCCCCTCGTATAGATTTCGAATGTCCATTCGCCTGGCACCATCTCCCCCGGCTCATCGAAGCCGTACCCGTAGAGCGACGGGCGGTTGTATTTGACGGTGAAACGTTCAGTCGACTGTCTGTAACGCTGCCCGCCGCGAATCACGATGCCGTCGCCGGGGAAGGTGATGACCGCCTTGACCCTTGTACTTTGGTGGGGCGGACCGTGCAGCACGTAACGCATCCCGAACTCGGTACCGAGTTCTGCGTGAATCTGATCCGTGATGTCGGTGAAATTCGCGTCCTCGACGCTGTCGGCCTGAACCGCGTACTCAGACGCGAGCGTCACGCGGCGCGAGCCACGGCTGCGGAACGGACCGAACGCAAGCACCTCGCCGGACGTCGCCTGAACCACGACCTCGTCCATTTGCGGATAAATGACGTCTGCCTTGTCGCTTGCCAGCGTCCCCGGACCGGCGCTGAACACGAACGCGGCGGCAACCGCCGTGAAAACACTTCGGCAGTCACGTAACTGGTTGATCTTCAGAGTCATTTGCAACCTCCGCATCGGCCCACCGACCGCTTGAAGACTGGCACCGCGAACCCCACATCCAGGGGAGAGAGGACGCGGCGGAGATTGCGCCCATTTAAACCATCCGGCGCTGTCGCTGTCCAACTGAGCAAGCAGCGTTGAAAGGCCCCACGCCTTTGCACGGTCTCGGGCATGGAGTAAAATTCGGGCTGCTGCACCTTTATTACTGTTGGAGAATTAAAGAATGGCTGACGCACAGTTTGTAACGCAGGCGACGGACCAGCATGTCATCGCCACGCACAAAGTGTTGCGCAACACCTACATGCTGCTGTCGATGACGCTGCTTTTCAGCGCCGCCATGGCCGCAGTGGCCATCGCCGTAGACGCGCCACACATGGGCTTCATCCCCCTGCTGCTGGCAATTGGATTGCTGTTCGGAATCTACAAGCTGCAGAACAGCGTCTGGGGCATTGCGCTCGTATTCGCGTTCACCGGAATTCTCGGCTTCAGTCTGGGACCATTCGTCGGCTACGCACTGTCCACACCGGCCGGCGGAACGACGGTGTTTACCGCGCTGTCCCTCACAGGGATGATTTTCCTGTCGCTGTCGGGCTACACGCTGATGACGAAGAAAGACTTCTCGTTCATGAGCGGGTTTCTGATGACCGGGCTCTGGGTGGTCATCGGTTGCATGATTCTCATGCTCGTCGGAGGCCTCTTCGGACTGCACATCACCGGGCTTTCGCTGGCATTGAGTGCCGCGATCGTGCTGTTGATGTCCGGGTTCATCCTCTACGACACCAGCCGCATCCTGCATAGTGGTGAGACGAACTACGTGCTTGCAACGGTGTCGCTGTACCTGAATATCTACAACCTGTTCAGCGCCCTGCTCCACCTGTTGCTCGCCTTCGGCGGCGACGACTGAGCAGCGCCTCAACCGACCTGAGAACCCCGGGGGCGATCCCCCCGGGGTTTTTCATTTATGGACCTTGCACTCGCCGTCTACGGCTCCAATCAGACGCACCAGGCATCTCTCACCGCGTTGCGCTTTGCGCGGGAGGCCATCGCGGGCGGACACCGTATCGTACGGGTCTTCTTCTACCAGGACGGCGTCTACAGCGGCAATGCGTTTGCAGAACCTCCACAGGATGAAGAAGACGTCGTGCAGGGCTGGCGGGACTTTGCGGGTGCCGCCGACACCGAACTCATCGTCTGCGTTGCCTCGGCCCTGCGGCGCGGTGTCATCGACGCTGCCGAGGCCGGTCGCTATGAGAAGGCAGCGGCCAACCTTGGCGCGCCATTCCAGATCGCCGGGCTTGGCCAGTTGATCGACGCCGCGCTCGAAGCCGACCGGCTTGTCACCTTCGGCGCCTGATGTGAAACGGCTGCTCTTCGTTCAGACCCGCGCTCCCTACGGCTCGCTTGCCGGCCAGGAGGGGCTCGATGCACTGTTGATGGGGTCCGCATTCACGCCTTGCACCCTGCTGTTTCTCGGTGACGCCGTGTTCCAGTTGACCCGGGATCAACAACCCGGGGCGATCGGCCGCAAAGCGTTCACGAAAGGCTTCGGAGCGCTCGCGGAGTACGGCGTCGAGCGCATCTGCGCCTCAGCCGCCGACCTCGAGGCACGCGCGCTCGACGGCAGTCAACTGGGGATTGAAGTCAAAACCCTCGATGACGCCGCGGTGCGTGAGTTGTTTGCCTCCGCCGACTGTGTGCTGAGCTTCTAGCCGTGACGCTGCATACCCTCAATCACTCTTCGTTCAGTTTCGATGTCAGCGGACTGCTGCGAGCAGCCGGTGAGGGCGATGTCCTCCTGCTGATCGAAGACGGCGTCTACACGGCACTGGATGCGAACACTCTCGACCGTGTCAGAGACGCAGGGATGGAGGTTCGGCTACTCGAGCCCGATGTCGCCGCACGCGGGGTCGGTGAGAGGCTCCCCGTCAGCCTTGGACTGGTGGACTACGCAGGGTTCGTCGCGCTCGTATGCGACACCGACAAGACTGTTGCCTGGTTCTGATGTTGCCGCCGCGGGACAAGGAAGGATTTCTCAAGTCACTCGACGACTGGAACGAGGATGTTGCCGATGCGCTCGCGCAAGCTGAAGGGATCGACCTGACCCCGGAACACTGGGAGATCATTCACCTCGCAAGGGACTTCCACCGCGAGTTTGCACTCTCGCCCGCGATGCGGATTCTCGTCAGGCGGGTCCGCGACACAGTGGGCGCAGAAAAGGGCCGCAGCATTCACCTGCTTCGTCTGTTCCCCGACCGCCCGGCACGCAAAATCAGCAAGATCGCGGGACTGCCAAAACCCACCAACTGCGATTGAGCCAGGCCGGTCTCAGCGCCAACGCAGCTTCCCGTGTAGCGCCACCACGTCGCCCACGATCACCAACGTTGGACGTGTCACCGTGTGGCGCGCAACCTCCCCCACCAGTGTCCCGAGCGTAGCCTCGATCACCCGCTGATCCTCAAGTGTGCCCTTCTCCACCAGCGCGGCTGGCGTCGCCGCAGACCTGCCATGCGCCATCAGGTTCTCGCAGATACGCGGCAGGCCACCCAGGCCCATGTAGAACACGATTGTCTGGCCCGGCTGGGCAAACTTGGACCAATCGAGGTGGACCTCGCCCGTCTTAGGATGACCCGTGACAAATTGTACGGATTGGGCGTGGTCGCGATGGGTCAGGGGGATTCCGGCGTAACTGGCGCAACCGCCGGCGGCAGTGATGCCCGGTACGACCTGAAACGGCACCTTCGCGTCCGCCAGCGCTTCCAGTTCTTCGCCGCCGCGCCCAAAGATGAACGGGTCGCCCCCCTTCAGCCGCAGCACACGATCCCCGGCCCGCGCCATATCCACCATCAGTTGATTGAGGTCTTCCTGGCGGATCGAATGCTCGGCTTTGCGTTTGCCGACAAATCTCCGGCGCGCGTCGCGACGGGTTCGGGCGAGGACCGCATCCGACACGAGACTGTCGTACAGCACAACGTCCGCCTGCTGCATCAGTTGCAGCGCGCGCAGTGTGAGCAGATCAGGGTCACCTGGCCCCGCGCCAACGAGGTACACCTCACCCGTCGTCTGTACACCTGCCTCGAACCAGGCATCGTCCGGCTCGGCTGCACCGCCGAGAATTTGCTCCGCGCCCGGAGAGCGGAGGAAGTCTTCCGTCAGGCGACGGCGCCGGCCGATGTCCGGTACCGCTGCCTTGAGTCGTTCCCGCGTCCGTCCCATGTAGCCGCCAAGTCGCGCGTAGCCCTCGCCAATGAGTGACTCGAGGCGCTCCCGCAGCAGCCTCGTCAGTACCGGCGACGCGCCTCCCGACCCAACCGAGATGAGAACGGGACTGCGGTCGACGATAGCGGGAAAGGTCACCGAACAGAGCGCCGGTTGATCAACCACGTTCACAGGCAGTGCCCGGGCGTGGCAGAGTTCAGAAACGCGGGCGTTGACAGACATGTCGTCAGTTGCAGCCACAACCAGAACCTGCCCGTCCAGATCGGACTCCGTGAACTTCCGGCGCACGAGTCTTGCCTTGAGGTCGTCGAAGTCGGCGTCGATCGCGGGCGCGACCACGGTGACATCGGCGTTGCAGCCGGCCAGCAGCTCCGCTTTCCTGAATGCGGTCTCACCGCCCCCGACTACGAGACACGACCGCCCGTCGAGCCGGAAGTGAAGCGGCAGCGCGTCCATCAGCCGGCGAGGCGAATCTCGGCCATGCCCCCCAGGTATCCCTGCAATGCCTGGGGCACCCGAACGTTGCCTTCCGCCGTCTGGTAGTTCTCGATGACCGCAACGAGGGTCCGGCCAATCGCGAGCCCGGAACCGTTCAGCGTGTGCAGCAGTTCCGGCTTGCCCGTCTCCGGGTTCCGCCAGCGCGCCTGCATGCGGCGTGCCTGGAAGTCCCCGAAGTTGCTGCACGAGGAGATCTCCCGATACTGCTGCTGTCCCGGCAACCAGACTTCGAGGTCATAGGTCTTGACTGCGGAGAAGCCGAGGTCACCACCGCACAGGTTGACGACACGGTATGGCAGGCCAAGTTTCTGCAGGATCAGTTCCGCGTGACCGGTCAGTGCTTCGTGCGCCGCTTCGGACTCACCCGCCGGAACCAGCTGGACCAGCTCGACTTTCTCGAATTGGTGCTGGCGAATCATTCCGCGCGTGTCGCGACCGTAGCTGCCCGCCTCCGCTCTGAAACACGGCGAGTGGCATACATACTTGTAGGGGATCGCGTGTGCCTCCGCGATCGCGTCGCGCGCGATGTTGGTGACGGGGACTTCGGCGGTCGGGATGAGGTAAAGCTCGCGTTCACCGCCAACCTTGAACAGATCCTCCTCGAACTTCGGCAGTTGCCCTGTTCCTCGCAGGGCATCTGGACCCACCATGAAGGGCACGTTGATCTCGACGTATCCGTTCTCCTCAGTGTGGACATCGAGCATGAACTGAATGAGCGCGCGGTGCAGGCGGGCCACTTCACCCCGCATGACGACGAACCTTGCACCGGACAGCTTGGCCGCGTTGTCGAAGTCGAGCGCGGCACTCGGCGTGCCGAGGTCGACGTGGTCCTTCGCTTCGAAATCGAAGGGCGTGGGGGCGCCCCAGCGACGAATCTCGAGGTTGTCCTCATCGGAGGCCCCCGGCGGCACCGATGGATCTGGTACGTTCGGAATCGACCAGAGAATCTCATCGAGGGCGTCCTGAACTTCGGTCAACTCCTCTTTCAGGGCATCGAGGCGCTCGCCCAGGTCTCCCACTTCGGCCAGCAATGGCGCGATGTCCTCGCCGGCCGCCTTTGCCTTGCCGATCCCCTTGGACTTGGCGTTGCGCTCAGCCTGCAGTGCCTCCGTTTCGACCTGCACGGATTTGCGGCGCTCCTCGAGCGTACTGATAGCGCCCGTGTCCAGTTCGAATCCGCGGACGCGGAGGCGCTCCGCCATCGCTTCGAGATCGGTCCTGACCAGTTTTGGGTCGAGCATGTTTGGGTTCCAGGGACGCCAGCGTGACCCGTCGTCAGTCGGTCGTCAGTTCCAAAGGAGCGGCATCTTAGCTGCAATTGGAGACGTCCGCAGCCATTGCCGCATCAGATCATGCGCGCCAGTGTTGCACCGGCAAAGGCCGCGCCCACGCACATCGCAACGCTCATGAGACAGTAGCCGAGCGCCGCACCGAACCGGCCCTGTTCGGCAAGTTGCAGCGCCTGCAGGGAGAAGGTCGAAAAGGTGGTGAAGGCTCCGAGCAGCCCAACGAGCAGCCCTGCCCTCCAGGGCTCGGGTACAAGGTCGCGCTCGACGAACAGCACGTACAGGATGCCCATCGCGAGGCTGCCGATAATATTGACCCCGAGGATGCCCCACGGGAACTGCGTGCCGAAGGCCCTGCCCGCCGCGTCGTTGGCAATCCAGCGGAGCAGCGCACCCGCCGCGCCCCCCGCGGCTACGGCCAGCCACTCCATCACGCTTTGAGCCCCTTTGTGCCGTCGGCGGGATATCGCCGCACCGCTGCGCGCTCGTTCAGCGCCCGGAGCTGCGACAGCTTCTCGCCAATGCGCGTTTCGAGCCCGCGTGCGACCGGCTCGTAGTAGCGACGCCCGTCGAGTGCCTCCGGGAAATACGACTCACCCGGGACGAAGGCGTCGGGGAAGTCGTGGGCGTACTGGTACTCCGCGCCATAGCCCCGTTCTTCGAGCAGGGAGGTCGCGGCGTTGCGCAGGTGCACGGGGACATCGTCAGACGCCCCGCTTCTCACGTCTTCGAGCGCCGCGCCATGCGCCGTGTAGGCCGCATTGCTCTTCGCAGCCGACGCAAGGAAGAGTACCGCCTGGGAAATCGCGAGTTCGCCCTCCGGAGACCCGAGCCGGTCGAATGCGTCCCAGGCGTCGAGTGCGATTCGCAGCGCGCGCGGATCGGCATTGCCAATGTCCTCACTCGCCATCCGCAGGAGCCGCCGGCAGACATAGTGTGGTTCGCATCCGCCGTCGAGCATGCGCAGCCACCAATAGATTGCCGCGTCCGGGTCGGACCCGCGGACCGCCTTGTGCAGCGCCGAAATCTGCTCGTAGAAGACGTCACCGCCCTTGTCGAACCGGCGATGGTCACTCGTCAGCAACTCAGCGAGGACGTCTTCGTCGATGTGTCCGTCACCCGCGAGATCCGCCGCAATCTCCAGCAGATTGAGCGCGCGGCGGCCGTCACCGTCAGCTGCCTGCGCAAGCGCAAGGAGCGTCTCGTCATCCACCTCGAGCGACCGGTCGCTGAGTCCCCGGGGATCCTGGAGGGCGCGCCGAAGCAGACCGGCAATCGCCCCGGGCTCGAGCGACCGGAGCTTGTAGACCCGCGCGCGTGAAAGCAGCGCGCTGTTCAGTTCGAACGACGGGTTCTCCGTGGTGGCACCGACCAGGACGATCGTGCCGTCCTCAACGAACGGCAGGAATGCATCCTGCTGGGATTTGTTGAAACGGTGGACCTCATCCACGAACAGCAGCGTCTTGCGCCCACCGGCCGCGCGCATCTGCTGCGCTTCCTTCACCGCGGCCCGGATATCGGCCACACCGGAGAGCACTGCCGAAATCGACTGGAAATGAATGTCACCCAACGCTGCGATCATGCGGGCGAGCGTGGTCTTGCCAACGCCCGGAGGCCCCCAGAGGATCATCGAGTGCAGCTGCCCCGCCTCGATCGCGGCCCTGAGCGGCTTCCCCTCTCCGAGAACGTGTTCCTGCCCGCAGAACTCAGAGAGATTCGCCGGGCGCATGCGCGACGCCAGCGGCTCGTACGCGGGAGGCGGGTCTTCGAAGAGGCTCATCGGGATTACGTCCTAGTTGTGATCTGTAAGTAGGTTGTTCATCCGGGCCTCAAGCCCGAAGCTAATGAGTGTTTAAAGTCCATTGGCTACGGAGAGACCCAGATGAATATTCATCACAATGCACGCCTGACGTTTCGAGGTCGAGAGCTTCTTTTGAAGCGGATCGTCGACCAGGGCTTGCGCGTTGAGGAAGCAGCACAGGCATCAGGTGTCAGTGTCAGAACG
>PBVL01000153.1 GCA_002728675.1 Gammaproteobacteria bacterium | reverse complement strand
TGACCGCGATGGCCATCTCCGGGCCGTTGGCGCCGGCCATCGGCGCCTGAATGACGGGCACCTCGATGTTCAGCGGATCGAGCAGGTCGTGATTGGGCCAGATCAAGTTGGTGTCCTCGGTGTTTGCGTGTCTCGTGCTGGCCTGAAGGCCTGCAGATTTTTGCGGTGTGCTCAAGGG
Organism: Gammaproteobacteria bacterium; assembly: GCA_002728675.1. Taxonomy (GTDB): domain Bacteria; phylum Pseudomonadota; class Gammaproteobacteria; order Pseudomonadales; family Azotimanducaceae. The sequence goes on along the minus strand of PBVL01000153.1, from coordinate 11,542 downwards.
CCTGTTCAGGCGCTAGACTGGCTACGACTGCTGACACCGAAGGAGCGAGCGCGCACATGGAGACCAAACACCTGCCCGGGCGGCTGGGCAATCCGGGCGCGACCCTGCTGGATGATCCCCGGGCCGACCCGCGCATCGTGGAGGTCCTGCGTTCAATGCCCGCGATGGATGCCGGGCTCGATCCGGTCAACGCTTCGTCAAGCTACGAAGAATGCGTTGCCTATTGTGCTGCGATGGAAGCTGCCGCAGAAGCCGCGCACCCGATGATGGCGGCCGCGATCCCCGACTTTCCAAATGTCGCGTCCCGGACCGAAGTCATCCAGGGTGTCGACGGGAACGAGATTTCGCTGTACATCGATACGCCGACAGACGTCGATGGGCCGGTCCCCTGCATCGTGCATACGCACGGCGGCGGCATGGTGCTCATGACCGCGGCCGATCCCAACTTTGTGCGTTGGCGCAAGTCGATTGCCGCGACAGGTCTTGTCGTCGTCGGTGTCGAGTTCCGAAACGGTGGCGGCAAGCTTGGGAACCATCCGTTCCCGGCGGGGCTCAACGACTGTGCAAGCGGCCTCAGGTGGGTGCACGAGAGCCGGGCCGCGCTCGGCATCTCCTCGATTGTCATTTCCGGGGAGTCGGGCGGCGGCAACCTCTGTATTGCCACCGCGATGAAAGCGACCAAGGAAGGCTGGGGGGACGCCTTGGATGGTGTCTACGCGCTGTGCCCGTATATCAGCGGGCAGTACGGCAACCCACCGCCGGAGCTTCTTTCACTGGTCGAGAACGACACCTACACGCTGAACTGCGATCAGATGGCGGGTCTCGCCACACTGTACGATCCCACTGGTGAGCACGCGCAAAACCCTCTGGCCTGGCCGCTTCAGGCCCGGCCTGACGACCTTGCGGGGCTACCGCCCCACTACGTGTCCGTCAACGAACTCGATCCGCTCCGTGACGAAGGACTGCACTTTGCGCGCAAGCTGCGGGCAGCAGGCATCTCCGCGGTCACGCGCACCGTCCACGGCACCAACCACGCGGGCGATATCGGTATGCCGGATCTCACCCCGGACCTCTTTGCCGACACGTTGCGCTCGCTGACGGGGTTTGCGCGGTCTCTCGCCGAATAGACTGTTGGCCAGGAGCCAATGACCGGCGAGCCGGACACGAACGGTCCTGACGACGGCAGTCGTTCGGGGCGCTCCAGGCGACGTGCTGTAATCGTCGGCGGCGTGCTCGTCGCGTTGGTTCTCGGCGCGATGTTGCGCGGCGGACCCGAGATGCCACCGTTCGAAGGTGAGCGTGGCGACGCCGCCCGGGTGTGGGACTTCGCGGTCGACGCGAGACAGCGTTGTTGGCTCAGGGTTGATCGCGAACGTCGACCGGTCATCCGGGTGAACTGCTTCGCGGAGGCAGGCGTGCTCTACACACACTCCAACCGGATGGCGTCGATGGCATCGTGGTTGGGGCGTTCGTGGACGCAGGCGGTGGCCGACCAACCTGAACTCGATGTGCTGATCGACGGGCGTGTCTATCCGCTGCGGGCGGTGCGTGAAGAGAGCGAGGCGGAGCGCGTGCGGATCCTGAAGGCTCGTGGGTACGGGTACGTCCCCGACGGCATCCAGGTGTTCGCCCTTGTTCCGCGCAATGACCCGCGAGATTCAATGCCTGAGTGATGCAGGCACACCCTTTGGACACGCAAACGGGAGGGCCGTAGCTCTCCCGTTGTCCTGAGCAATGTCGAAGATGACGGCCTCGTTACAGTCGAGGCGTGCGCGGTCGTGATGCGCGTCGGCTTTGGGTCAGCCGGGAACGTGCCGGCTGCGCGGAAAGCGCGCGAGGTCTACGCGTTGGTGTCGTGTCGGTGACAGGCGGCCCAACCGCCTCCGGCGACGGGTCTTGGTTCCGGCAAGGTCGTGCGGCACACGTCCATTACAAGGGGGCACCGTCCGTGGAACGGGCAGCCGCCGGGCGGATTGGTGGGGCTCGGCAGTTCGGTCACCGGAAGCGTGCGCCGTTTGGCCTTGCGTTCCCGCTGAGCCACGGGATCGGCAACCGGCACGGCCGTCAGCAGCATCTCCGTGTACGGATGGGCCGGGGCGTCGTAGACCCGGTCGGCTGGCCCCATTTCGAGGATGCGGCCGAGGTACATCACGCCGATGCGGCTCGAGATGTGCCGGACCACCGCAAGATCGTGGGCAATGAAGAGATAGCTGAGACCGAAGCGCTCCTGCAATTCTTCCAGCAGGTTGATGACCTGACTCTGGGTCGACACGTCCAGGGCGCTGACTGGCTCGTCGCAGATGATGAGTCGCGGCTCGAGGGCGAGCGCACGGGCAATGGCAATCCGCTGGCGCTGCCCGCCTGAGAACTCGGACGGGTAACGGCTCGCGGCGTCCGCCGGGAGCCCCACCTGGTCGAGCAGCTCTGCGACGCGGCGTTCGCGGTCCGCGCCCGTCAGTCCCTGGTGGAGACCAAGCGGCTCGCCAATGGTGGCACCGATGACCATCGACGGATTCAGCGACGAGTACGGGTCCTGGAAGATCACCTGCAGGTCCCGCCTGAAGTCGAGCATCCGGCCGGTGAGCTGTGTGACTTCCTTGCCGTCGAGCTGGATCCTGCCCGCCGTCGCGTCGACGAGGCGCAGCAGGGCACGGCCGACCGTGGACTTGCCGGAGCCCGACTCCCCCACGATGCCGAGGGTTTCGCCGGCGTCGATGGTGAAGCTGACATCGTTGACGGCGCGCACGGTATAGCTGCCGCCACCGAACAGGCCCCGCTTGACGCGGAAGTGCACGTCCAGATTCTCGACGTCGAGCAATGTCACTTTGCCGCGCCTCCCGCGCCGTGCCACAGCGCTCTGACCGCAAGTTCACCGTGACGGACGCAGGCGTTGGCTGGCACACCCAGATCCGGGACCGCAAGGGCCGCCCCGCTTCTGCAGGCGTCGGTGGCGGCGGGGCAACGTGGGTGGAAGCGGCATCCGGCCGGCCAGTCCCATGCGGGAGGTACACGCCCCGGAATCTGTTGCAGCTTGCCGGTGCGGCGCGTCTGTTGAGGCATGGAGGCGAGCAGTCCGGCCGTGTAGGGATGTTGCGGTGTGGTCAGGACCGAGTCCACCCCGCCCCGCTCGATGACCTGACCCGCATACATCACGACCGCGTCGTTGCACATGTCCGCGACCACCCCGAGGTCGTGCGTGATCAGCAGGATTGCCATGCCGTGCTCTTCCTGCAGGCCGGACAGCAGATCGAGCACCTGACCCTGGATCGTCACGTCGAGCGCGGTGGTGGGCTCGTCCGCGATCAGCAGCGACGGGTTGCAGGCAAGCGCCATTGCGATCATCACGCGCTGCGCCATGCCCCCGGAAAACTGGTGGGGGTAGTCCTCGGCGCGAAGCTGTGAGCCAGGAATACCGACATGGTCGAGCAACTCGATTGAGCGTGCCCTGGCCTGAGCGCGGCTCAGCCCCTCGTGTCGGATGAGTGACTCGCTGATCTGGTTTTCGACGGTGAACGCGGGATTGAGGCTCGTGCCAGGCTCCTGGAAGATCATCCCGATCCGGTTGCCGCGGATGTCGCTCATGCGCGCCTCGCTGGCTCACACCAGGTCTTCACCTTCGAAGTGGATGGAACCGCCGCTCACGCGCCCGCTGTCTGCAAGCAGACGCATGATGGCCATTGCCGAGACGGACTTGCCGCATCCCGATTCACCAACAAGCCCGACGGTCTGACCGGGCTGCACCCTGAAGCCGACGTCCGAGACAACGGTCAGTTCGCCACCGCGGGGCGCGGTGAAACGGACTTCGAGACCTTCCACTTTCAACAGGGTGGTCTCGTCGTGCGCCTCATCATGCTCGTCAGGTACTGCGTCCTGCTCGGCGCGTCTGGCATGGGCAGGTGGGGCGACCCGGGAGAATGCGTCCCGTAAGCCGTCTCCCAGCAGGTTGAACGCAAGCACCGTGAACACGATCATGAGACCCGGCGGCACGGCCATGAAGGGGTGTTGGTAGACGTAGCGCTGGGCGGTTGCGAGCATGATTCCCCAACTCGAATCGGGTGGCTGCACGCCCAGACCGATGAACGAGAGCCCTGCTTCCGCGAGGAGTACATAAGAGAAGGCGAGGGTGGTCTGAACGGTCAGCGGACCCGAGACGTTTGGCAGGACGTGTCGGAATACGACGCGCGTTGCCGAAGCGCCGGATACCCGCGCGGCGTCGACGTAAAGCTCTTCGCGGACTTCGAGCGCGGCGCCGCGCATCAGGCGGAAGAAGGCGGTCGAGTTGGCGATGCCGAGCGCGATCATGGCGTTCGTGAGGCTGGGACCGAGGATTGCGAGGATGGCGATGGCCACGAGCAGCGCGGGCAGCGCAATGAGCGCTTCGACGATCCGCATGGCGATGCGGTCGATCCAGCCGCCAAAGTATCCCGAGAGGAGCCCCAGCGGCGCGCCGAGCACGATCGCGATGCCGACGCCGAGCGCGGCGGCTTCGAGAGCGACGCGCGTTGCTGAAATCACCCGTGCCGCGGTACTTCGGCCGAGGTGGTCGGTCCCGAGCCAGTGCTCGAAGCTAGGTCCTTCGAACGCGGTGTGCAGATCGACATCGAGCGGGTCGTGCACGCTCGCCATCGGTCCGAACAGCGCAACGGCCAGCAGGAGGAGCAGATAGACGCTCGAAGCGAGCGCCAGGCGGTTGCCGCGGAAGGTGGCGAGAAAGCGCTGGACGCCGGTCAGTGGCGCGCCGATCGAGCAGTTGGCGGTGACGGAGGTCATGTCGGCCGCACCTTTGGATTCACGAACCCGTAGGCAACGTCGACCAGGATGTTCACCGACACGATCACCAGCGTGCCCATGATGACGACGCCCTGCATCATCGGGATGTTCTGGGTTCGGACCGCGTCGATCGCGAGCGAACCGAAGCCGTTCAGCCCGAACACCTGCTCCACGATCAGCGCGCCGCCGAGCAGACCGTTGACCTGAAACCCGATGGTTGTGATGACGGGAATGGCCGCGTTCTTCAGCGCGTGTTTGAAGGTCACGACCTGATCCGACAGGCCTTTCGCCCGTGCCGTCCTGATGTAGTCCTGCTGCAGCACGTCGATGATCCCGCCGCGGGTTTGCCGTGCGAGCGCCGCGCTGGCCGATGTGCCAAGTGCAATCGATGCGAGCGTGATGCTCTGCAGCCATGCCCCGACGCTCTCGGTGGGGGGCGTGAAACCGGTTGCGGGAAGGATTCTCCACCACAGCGCAAACGGAATCACGAGCAACATTGCGAGCCAGAAGTTTGGCAGCGCCTGGCCGACCGTCGCGAGCAGCACGGCTGTCCGGTCGACGAGACTGCCCCGATGCAGCCCCGCGTAGACGCCCGCCGGAACGCCGATCAATACCGCGACGAACACGCCACCAAACGTGAGAGACAGGGTGACGGGCAGGGTGTCGAGTACGGCGTCCGTGACCCTCTGGCTGTTGTAGGCGGACGTGCCGAGGTCGCCCTGTACGGCCCGATACAGCCAGCGTCCGTACTGCACCAGGAAGGGATCGTTCAGCCCGAGCTTTTCCCCGAGCGCTTCGAACTGCTCCGCCGTCGCGTCGACGCCGAGGATTCGGTCACGGATGTCTCCTGGCACCATGTGCAGCATGGTGAACGTCAGAAACGACACGATGAGCAGGATCGGCACGATGCCGACGACGCGCGCGATGACGAGCCTAAACACCGGGTGGCCTCCGGTGTTCCGGTTTGAGGCGCAGTTCGCGCAGCATGGGGTCGATGTAACGGCTGACCCGAACGTCGTCGACGCGGTCCTTGTCGTAGGCGATCAGATCGTCCACCTGCAGGTAGATCAGCGAATAGACATCTTTGACGACGATGTCGAAATACGCTTCGTAGTTGTGCCTGCGGAGGCCGTCGTCCAGCGAAGCCCTGGCTGCGGTTGCGAGGGCGTCCGTCTCGGGACTCTCGATGCGAAACGGGTTGAAGGCAGCGTTCGTATCCCAGATGGCGAGATGCCGGTTGTCCGGGTCGAAGTTGGGGTAGCCGATGGAGTTGACGGGGTAGTCGAGCGAGCGCGCAACGGGACCCATGGTACCGGGCTCGATCACCTTGATGACCATGTCGATGCCGACCTTCTTGAGATACGCCTGCACGGCCTCATACTGGGCGGACACGGACGGTGCGACGGGAATCGTGAATGTCACGCGGTCAACGCCTGCTTCATCAAGCAGCGCTCGCGCCTTCGCGGGATCGTACCGGTAGTAACCGCGCAGGTTCGGATTGTGGCCGATCTCGACGTCTGACATCGGCTGGGACGCAGGACGGGCGAAGCCAAAGAAGACAACCTCGGCGAGCAGTTCGCGGTCAACCGCATAGCCGATCGCGCGCCGCACGCGGACGTCCGCAAACTCGGGCACCACTTCGCCGCGCCGGTCGAGCATCGTCATGCCGAACCAGCGGTTGGCGCGCTGGGCGACCGCGTAACCCATGTCGGCAGCGGGCGCCGCTTCGGAAGGGCCGACGACACAGAGGTCCACCTGCCCTGAGATGAGCGCGTTCAGTCGGGCCTTTGGGTCCGTCAGGACGTGCAATTCGAACGGTGCCAACTCCACAGGATCGACGCCGTGATAGTTAGGGTTGACGCTGAGGCGGTGCACGTCCCCGATGACGGAGCCTTCGGTGTCGTAAATCCACGGGCCGGTGCCGACCGGGTTGATGTCGAGGTCTTCGTTGTCGAACGCGGTCGGGCTGACCATCATTCCCGGCGAGCCCGAAAGGTTCTGCAGGATCGTCGGGTCGGGGAAGTGCAGATTGATGCGGATCTTGTAGGGCCCGAGGATGTCGGTGTGGCTGATCGAGGACACAGTGTTGATCCGCGGTCCTCTGCTATCGAGCATCCGGTCGAGGTTTGCCTGTGCGGCCTCCGCGTCGAACGGCGTCCCGTCGATGAAGGTGACGTCTTCCCGGAGGTTCAGTTCGATCGTCGTGGGCGTTGTCCACGTCCAGTCCGTCGCGAGATTGGGGCGCGGCGTGTTGAAGTCGCTGGAGTCGGTGCGGGTGAGTCCGTCGTAGACGAGCGTGAGGTAGTTGCTGAAGACCGGGCCCGCGTCCGCGAGATGCGGGTCAAAGGTCTGGAGCGGTGTGCCGGTCCCGACGCGCACAACGGGCGGGTTCTGGTCGGCATCGGTGCCGCAGCCCGTCAGGAACGACACGCTGAACATGAGCAGACACGTGCCGAACCACCGGGCGTGCCGACGGATTGCACGTTGCGACATGGTTTCTCCCTGACACCGGGGCAATTGTAGCGCCTTGGGCCGCGCCCCGGTGCAACCCCACTGCTCAGGCGCTGTGCCGGATCACCGTTCCCGCCTGACTGCCGGTCAACGCGCCGTCGCGCAGATTGAACACCCCATTCACGAGCGTTGCCTTGTAGCCAATGCTGTCCTGGGTGAGACGGGGCGCGCCTCCGGGGAAGTCGTTGACGCGGTACGGATATCCTTCGGCGACAGTCGCGGCGTCGAAGACGTTGATGTCCGCGCGCATGCCGGGCGTCAGGGCGCCGCGATCAGACAGCCCGAGAATCCGCGCGGGCGCGCTGGTCAGGCGGCGGATCCCTTCGCCCATCGTGAAGAGCCCGTCCTCGCGGATCCAGTGCGACAGGACAAACGTCGCCCAGCCGGCGTCCATCACCATCGAGACGTGCGCGCCCGCGTCGCCGACGCCGGGAAGTACCCGGCCGCCGTCGAACATGTCGCGCAGCGCTTTCAGGTTCTGGTTCTCACCGATGTAGTTGAAGAGGATGCGGCCGTCGGTGTCGTCGGCGAGGCGCAGGAACGTTTCGCCCCAGTGCTCACCCGCCGCGTCAGCGAGCGCCACGATGTTGTTGTGCGGACCCATGGTGTGGTCCGGCGATTCATCGTTCCCCAACGAGTGCACCCAGACGGGGTCCGCCCACGTCGAGTCTTCCGATCTCGCCTCGCTGATGAGCGCCGCGCGGCTCGTTGCGTCGCGCAGCATGGCGAGTTTGTCCGCGAGATCGAGCTTGCGCATGGCAGCCCAGGTTTTGCCTTTGAACGGCAGCAGCGCCTGCATGCCGAGCAGCGCGCCTGAACCGCGCACCTGCGCGACGCCGGAGATGTCCCTGCCTTCGGAAAGCTGGTCAACGGCTTCGCGGCGCTTGATCCCGGAGTCGTCGTCGCGGATGCCGCCGCCGAGCGTCGAGTTGAACAACATGCGCGGTCCTGCGGTGTCCGCGACGTGGCGCATGTGGTCCCAGTTCATGCCCACCGACTGAAAGAGCGCGTCCCGCTGTTTCACTTCGTAGGCGATGAGTTCGAGTTCTGCGACGTCCGCGAACGTGCCGGGAATCGCGCGGCCGTCGGGCAGTTTGTGAGCGTGATAGCGGTTCGTGGAGAAGCCCACAGCACCCCGGTCGATCGCTTCGCCGACGATCGCGGCCATCTGCTCACGTTCAGCTTGTGTGGATTCCTCCTCGACTGCCCGCTGGCCCATCACGTAGTAGCGCAGGGCCGCGTGACCGATCATCCCGGCGAGATTGATCGAAGGTGCGAGCCGTTCGATGGAGTCGAGATAGCCGCCGTAGTCGACCCAGTCCCAGGGCAGCCCCTGCATGATGGACTCGCGTGGAATGTCCTCGACGGTTTCCATCATGCCGGCGAGCAGTTCGCGGTCTTCCGGCTTGCAGGGCGCAAAGGTCACGCCGCAGTTGCCCATCAGCGCGGTGGTGACGCCGTGACAGGAGACAGGCCTCAGTGCCTGGTCCCACCCAACCTGCGCGTCGAGGTGCGTGTGCAGGTCGATGAAGCCTGGCGTGACGGTCAGGCCGGTCGCGTCGAATTCGTCGGTTCCCGGCTCGCTGACCGGGCCGACGGCAGTGATCTGACCGTTGTCGACAGCGACATCCCCGGCTGTCGGTTCGTGACCAAGGCCGTCGACGACCAGACCGTTGCGGATGACGAGATCGTGGGGCATTGCGGGTTCCTCAAAACGGCGGACCCCGCGAGCTTACCTCATGCGTTCCGCCCTACTCGAAGACGTACGGTTCCAGCGACTCCTGGGCGCGCGTCCGGTACTTGTGCCACTGCCCACCGCCGTAATAGGCAAGGCTGCCCGGTTCTGCGTCGCCGTGGCCGTTGTAATACGAGATGCAGTCCCGCAGCGGGGCGCTCGCAATATCGGCCTGCTTGCAGTGCGCGGAGTAGTCGTCCTCGACCTCGCGCGTGATGTCGACCCGGGTCTTGCCCGCCGCCCGCATCGTTTCGAGCATCCAGAGGATGTAGTCACTGTGTTGCTCGATCGCATCGGTGAAGTTGAAGCTGCCGCCGCCGCCCTGTGGGCCCGAGACGATGAAGAGGTTGGGGAAGCCCTGACTGTGCATGCCGAGGAACGTTCGCGTGCCTTCGGAATCCCATTTCTCCCGCAGCGTCCTGCCGTCCCTGCCCTTGATCATGTTGAAGGTGGAAGTCGCCATCCACTGAAAGCCGGTGGCGTAGATGAGCACGTCGAGCGGGTACTCGACACCGTCGTGTTCCACGCCCGCCTCGGTAATGCGCCGCACGCCCAGCGGCGCCGTATCGACCAGGTGTGCGTGGGGCTTATTGAAAGTCGGAAGGTACTCGTCGTGAAACGTCGGGCGTTTGCAGCCATACGGGTAGTACGGCTTGAGCGCCTCGGCCGTTTCAGGGTCTTCGACGATCGCGTCAACCCGCGCGCGAATCTGCTCCATGATGCGGAAGTTGCTGTTGAGCTGCGCCTCGATGAGTTCTTCCGCGGACAGCGGTTTGGTGTGCTGTTTGCGCTCCTTGAAGTCCGCAACCTTGCCGGCGAGGTAGTCGTCGTTGGCCTTCATCGCCGTACGCCCCGCCGAAATCTTCGCGAAGCGGGCGCGACGGGCTGTGGCCCAGCCGGGTTCTTCGGCCCAGGTCGCGCGTTCCTCGTCGGTCGTTTCGCGCTGATCGCGCACGTCGACGGAAGACGGCGTGCGCTGGAAGACGTACAACTCCTTCACGACCTTCGCGATCTCCGGAATGACCTGCACCGCTGTCGCGCCGGTGCCGATGATGCCAACCCGCTTGCCGGCCAGATCGACGTTGTAGTCCCAGCGCGAGGTGTGGAAGGAGTCGCCCTTGAACGACGTCATGCCTTCGATGCGCGCCAGTTTGGGGGTCGTGAGGATTCCGTTGGCGAGAATCACGTAGCGCGCGCGCATGGCGTCGCCGCGGTCGGTGAAGACGGTCCAGCGCCCCGCCTCGTCGTCCCATTCGGTGCGATCCACCGTCGTGTGAAAGAGGCAATGGTCGTAGAAGCTGTACTTCTCCGCCATTGCCTGGCAGTACTCCATGATCTCGAAGCCGGAGGCGAACTTCATCGAAGGGATGGAGCCCATCTCCTCGAGCAGCGGCAAATAGCTGTAGGCCTCGACGTCGCAGGCAATCCCGGGGTAGCGGTTCCAGTACCAGGTGCCGCCAACGTCGCCGCCCTTCTCGCAGAACCGCACGTCCTGGAATCCGGCGTTCTGGAGCTTGTACCAGAGCAGCAGTCCGGCAAACCCGGCGCCCACAACGAGAATCTCGCATTCATCCGTCAACGCCTCCCGCTCGACCGGGTCGGCGGAGTACACGTCTTCGAGGTAGCGGGAGAACTCGCCCTCCATGGCCATGTAGTCGGCCGCGCCGCGCCGCGCCTCCTTGAAGTCGCGATAGCGCGCCTGCTCGGCGGCGTTGAAGACCGCGCCGGGGGGCGGTTCGGGCAGCGAGGTCAGCGCCTCGTCAGCGACGGGCGAATACCCTTTGCCGGCAATCTTGTCGGTCGCCTTTGCGGCACGGGTTGCGAATACCTTGAGGCCGGTACTGGGATTGATGCTGATCGACATGCGACTCACCGTGGAATCCGGGACGCCGAAAGTAGAACGATCCCGCGTTTCATTCAACCTCCCGTGCGCGAGCAATGCGCCAGTGGCGCACGGCTGTGCGTTACTTGGCCGTTGCGCGTTGTCGATGGGATACTCTGCAGGCGTGCAGGGTTTGTGTCCGCGGCTGAGAAGACTGTTGTTGGCGTCGACGATCGCCGGCGTGTTGCTGGGTTGCGAAAGCGTGACGTTCCCCAGGGAAGGCCTGGTCCAGCTGAGCGCGGCAGATCACTCTGCCTGGATCGTCGTACCCGAGCACCTGGACGTGAATCGTCCAACGAACCTGGTCATCCTGCTCCACGATGCCGGCAGCAACGGCCACCGGATGTTGCTGCGGAGCGGGATCGATCAGCACGCACTGGCGAGCGGCTACGTGGCAATGGCAGCTATTCCGTGGGACATCATCTGCGGTCTGAACTGTCCGCCCCAATCGATTCGTATGCAGGAAACGGATCGAAATTCTGATGCTAGCAGGTCGCAGCTGTCGGCTCGCTGGCAAACAGACGGCCAACCGTCATGCTGCGGCGTCGCCGGACAGGGATCCGACTTCTCCTGCTGCCGGCCACACCTCGGCCTGCTTGGCGCAGATCCGGGCTGCACGGTTCTCGTGGCGGCGACCGCTCTGG
>PBVL01000087.1 GCA_002728675.1 Gammaproteobacteria bacterium | reverse complement strand
GCAGCCGGCACGGAGGTCAGAGACCTGAGGTCATCAGCGGACGCTTCGCCCGCTGCGAGCTTGCGGTAGATCCCCAACCGCCGCGTAATCTCGTCCTGGCGCTGGTTAATGAGCGCAAAAAACGCTTCGTTCAAATCAACCGGTTTGTTCTGAACACCGATCAGAAACGTTTCGAAGTCGTGGGTGTATTCGCCCAGGCTTGCAAGCCCTGCAAGCCGTGCCCCGCCCTTGAGTGTATGCAGATGCCGCAGCAGGTTCTTCAGGTGACTGTCGGTACCGGTATCGGTACTCCACTCGTTGATCGACTCGTCAATCTCCTCGACGAGTTCGTCCGCCTCTTCGATGAAGATCGCGAGAATCTCTTCGTCGACGTCGTCGAGGTCATCCTCAGGAAGATCCACCGGCGTGGCGGCCCCCTCGGCTTCCGCCGCCGGGGTCTCGTCGGGTGCTTCTTCCTGCGCCTGCAGACGTCCGGCGAGCGCAGCCAGCAACCCGGCCTCCGGCTCGGGCATGCGCCCTTCGCGCAGCACACCCAACTGGGTGATCAGATCCTGCCGGCCCAGGATCAGCAGTTCTGCATCTTCCTGACTGGCAATCGTGTCGCCTGCAACCAGGCGCTCACAGAGCTGGATCATTAGCTCGATGACGGCGACCAGCGACGGCTGATCGTACTGCCCAGCCATGTTTTCGACGGCGGACAACTGCTGATTGATGACTTCGAGCGGCTGCTGATTGCTGATATCGGCCTGCCATTTACTGATGGCTGCTTCAACGTTACCCAGCGCGTCCCATGCCTCATTGATGAACAGCCGACGATCTGCCGCATCCTGTTCGGCGGCAAGATCGATGTTCTGCAGCGCATTGACGACGGCAACATCGTACTGGAATTGCTGCCCTGCCGCGATTTGATCGAGGACTCCGATCAGCTCTTCGTGCCCCGCATTCAGTACGGTCCGTACGCTTCCTTCCGGCGCCGCCGTGAGCTGCTCGTAGACGTTCAGCAGCGCTCCGGAAAGCGCCAGGGCTTCCTTGACGCCGAGGTCGGCAGCCTGCTCTGACACGTTCGCGAGTTCCTCGACGAGCGCATCGAGTTCGGCCGAATCCCAGCGATCCAGGACGCCCTCGTATTGCGGGATGAGGACCAGCGACGACAGATCGAAGGTCGGCGCGGGCTCTGCACTGAGCTGCTGGACGCGTTGCTCATAGTCATCGACGGCATCGGTCAGGGTGGACTCCGAGCCCGGATCCGACAGCGCTCGCTGCACAAGCAGGAGGCCTTCCTGCAGCGCCAGTACGAGTGGCGTCTGCGGCGGCTCATTTGCGCGAACCAACGGGAGGCACGCGTCTTCCAACGCGCCCGCAACCCTGTGTACAGAACTGACGTTGGCCATGCTGGCACTGCCGCGCAGCGTGTGCAGCGCGGCAACAACGTCCGCCGGCATCGGGTTCGTGCTGGCGGGACCATCGATGAAAGCCTGGATCGTCACAACCTGATCAGACGCCTCACTGACAAACAAGGTCAGTACGTTTTCCTCTTCCGCCGAATCGACAGTCTCGATCTCGATGTTCTCGAGCGCCGCGAAGTCGAGGTCCCTGTCGGTCAGTTCGGAAGCAAGGTCCACGACTTCGAACGGTGAGTCGACGGGCTCCGGTTCTGCCCCGACCGTCTCCACCGCGGCCGACTGCACCGGCGCCTCTTCCGGTTCCGGCTCGACATGCAACACAGCCGATTCGAGCGGCGCGGCATCGTCTTCGCCGTCAGTGAGCTCATCACCAAAATCGATGTCTTCGAGCTCAAAGTCGCCAAAACCATCGTCGTCGCCGGACGTTTCTTCGAGCGCGTCACTCTCAACCGCGTCCGCCAAGCCATCAGTCGCGTCAACGAGCGACTCCGGCTCGTCAATGGAAACAGTATCCCCGACAGCAGCGGCAGCGGAGGTGACATCGAACACGTCGACGTCGACCGGGGCTGCGCCTGCGTCGTGGGTCGGGTCGTCCGCGAACCCCACCCTGTCGCCGGTCTCGACCGGTAATTCGAACGACGTCTGTGTGTCGGGCGAAGGAACCTGAAGCGCTTCCTGCGGCCCTTCGTCCCCCGGGAGATCCGACTCGATCCCGGCCGCCGGATCAACCTCTGCTTCAACCGCTCCCTCGGAAGGCGCCTCTCCGGGGTCCGGTTCGCCTGCGTCTTGGGACACCGTCTCAATGTCGTCGACCGAGTCGAGCATGGTCGCTTCCGCGACGGCGTCAGTCTCTTCGATCGCGACGCTGTCCGCAGCGTCGGTCGCGTGGGTTTCTTCAGCCTCGAACGAAACGTCGTCCTCAGGATCCAGCACAAGGTCGTCATCAGCTTCGAGCGAAACTGTGTCTTCGACCTCAAAGGAGATTTCGTCTTCAACGCCCGGGGCTGCGGCGCCGTCTTCGTCGGCGGTCACCCCCTCAACGACCTCCGGTTCGAAACCGGTGTCGGAGTCGAGGAGTGCGTCACCAGAGGCCTCCGCAACCCCGGCGGATGCTTCCGGCTCAGCCTCGACCTCGATCACTTCGAACTCGGACAGGTCGAACTCTTCCGGCGTGCTGCGTTCCGGGGCTTCCGTGGATTCGTCGATCCCGGGTTCATCCATTGCGGGCGTTTCGGGTGCGGGCTGATCAGCCCCCGCCTCCACCGCGACCTCCGCCGGGATCTCCCCCGCAACGTCGCCCGTCCCGTCTTCCGCCTCGACGGTCACCGTGTCAGCGAGAGCTTCCGCGTCCACGCCGCGCCCGACATCAAGCGACGTCGGTGCTTCGTCCGACGGCGCGGCGACTGTTGCTGCGTCGTTCAATGCGGCATCGTCCTCGCCGCTCGTGTAGCGCTCGGCGCGGCGAATCAGATCATCAACCACCGTCGCGCCCTGGTTACCTGACCTGAAGTCTTCGACACCGCCGGGAATCCGTTCGAGAACCTCCGACACCAGATCAAACATGCCGGGGCCCTGCTCGATCGTCGCGTCGATCACCCGGTTGAGCATGTTCTCGACCGACCAGGCGAGCTCGCCCACTACCTCGGCGCCAACCATCCGGCCGCTGCCTTTCAGGGTGTGGAAGGCGCGGCGGACGTCTCCGAGGGCATCAGCGTCCTGCATATCGCGCCACTGCGGGAACATCTCGTTGAGGGCGTCCATCACCTCCGCGGCTTCCTCAACGAAAATCTCGAGAATCTCGTCGTCGATCAGCGGTTCGTCAGACGCCTCCCCGACCGTTTCCTCAACCTCAGCAACCGCTTCTTCGACAGCGCCCGTGACCTGTTCTGCTTCGCTGTCCAGTATGGCGGGGCTGATGAGCACCGTGTCAGGCGCTTGCTCCGCCACCGCTGCTTCCGATTCCGGCACTGGTTCGGCGATATCCGGTTCGGGTTCCGCAACCTGCTCCTGTGCTTCGGGCGCTGCCGCCTCCGGAGCGGATTCCTCCGGCACCGGCGGCTCAGCTTCATCCTCGACAACCTCGGCGGCGGACGCGTCGTCCGGCACGGCGGGCCCCGCCTGCGGTGCGACCTCTCCGGCGCCCTCCGCAACCGTGACTGTGTCTCCATCCTCGGAAACGGCATCTTCCAGCGCGGCGCTTGCAAGCGCGGCGTATTCCGAAGCGGCATCTTCCGCCTGGAGTTCGGACACATCGGGTTCGACAACCTGAGCGCTCGCGGGCGACGGCGCCGCGCTGTCTTCAGCTACCTCGGCCGCTACCTGTGTTTCCGCATCAGTTTCCGTTTCCATTTCCGATGCGGCTTCGGGTTCCTGCCCGGCTTCCTCAGCCGTCGCTTCGGCCGGCGGTTCCGCGGCAATTTCAGCAGCGACCGGCGCCTCCGGCTCGGTCACGGACTCAGCGGCCGCACCGGATCCGGCTTCCGACAGTCTGGCGACCGACGTCTCCGCGACCTTGATCATCTGCATGTAGGGATCGGTGGCCTTCTCGAGGAGTCGCTCGAAGTAGTAATCGACGCTGATGATGGCATCGGCAAGGTCGTCCATCTCATCGAGTTCGGGCGTCACATCCGGGCGCTCGAGCAGCCGCGTCGTGCAATAGGTCGCACACGCCGCAAGTACGTCACCACAGCGCTGCTGGTTCACGATTGTCAGGCTGCCGCGAAGAATGTGGAGAATTTCGGGCATGTCTTCGAGCTTGGCCCGGTCCCAGTCCGAGGAGATGAACTCGATGACCGCGTCTTTGCACTGCGCCAGACCGTTCCGGATTTCTCTCACCACAGCCGCTTGCGCCTCGTCCAGATCGGCGAAACTGTCACCGTCCCCATCCTCGGCTTCACCTGCAAGTGGCGAGAGTTCCGAAGTGATCTGCAGGAACGCGCCAGCGATCTGTATCAGCTGTTCTTCATCCGGTGCCGTCCCGCTGCCCTCGATGTCGCGGAGCGCCTGAATCTGCTCTTCGACGACACGCCGGTGATCACCCATGTCGACAACAAGCAGCGTACTCGACATCTGTTCGAGTACCGGAATCAGACCCGCAAGCTCACTCAGATCCTTGGCGTCCGAACGCACGAAGAGATCGAGCTTCTCGGTGACGCCACGCAGCTCTTCGAGCATGACCGCAACGACGGCCGCGACTGCCTCAGGGTCGGGCCCAACTCCCCGAGACTGTTCGGCAGGGGCCGGCAGCGGGAAGACGTCCGCGAACTTCTCCATGCGGGGAGTCGACTTCGGGGCCTGCTCGAAGAGTTCGAGCAGACTTTCGATCTGTCGGACCTCAACGCCGTGCGCCAGCACGTCCGAGCCCCGCGCGCCCAGCTCCGAAAGACTCCGATCGACGTCGCGCAGCCAGCTGACCACCCGGTTGTCGAACCGGAGTGCACCCGAGGCAACAGCCTCGATCAGCGCTACGCCGCCCATGCCCAGGTAGCCCATGGCGGACTCGCCACACAGCTTGTCGAGGTTGTTGAACACTTTCCCGAGCAGCGTGAGATTGTCCCGGGTCTTCACCTTCCTGAGGATCTGCTGCAGGGCCTGTCGGTATCGCTGGCGCAGTTTGACCGCGTTAGCGAGGCCACTTCGCTTCTCGAAATTCTCGGCCGCCTCCGGACCGGGTTCCGCGAGTACGGCAAACCGGTCACCGGCAGCCCCACCCTCTTCCCCGGACTCGATCACGGCTTCGCCGCGCATCGTGCGCAGGTTGTTCACGATCGGGAGCAACAGAACCGGGTTGTCCGCCTGATCCCGCTGGATACGTTCGAGGTGAGAGGGCACCTGCAGGATGGCCTGCATGAGCACTTCCTGCGCGCCCTCGACATCGTCAACGGCCTGGTTCATGAGNGCCTGCGCAAGCGTCTCCATCTCCTCGGCGACCTGGGTCGGCCCCTCGAGTTCAACCATCCGCAGCGTGCCGTGAACCTGATGCAGCGCGGTCAGGCAGGAGCGCATGCTCGTCGCATCTGACGGATCTTCCGCTGCCGNTTCGAGCGCGGTNTGAGCCTGCTGAAGGGTGTTGGCAATCTCACCCTTGATCCAGTCCAACGCGACAAAGTCTTGTGAAGCGCTCATCGTGTGTTTCTTCTTGTCCTCAGGTCCGCTGCGAGCCGGTCACGCCGTCAGGCACNGGGCAGTTTGAAGCCGGTCACCGACAACTGCAGCGCGTTGGTGATTTCTGCAAGCTCACCAACTGAATTTGCCGTGGACCGCGTACCTTCCGTGGTCTGCGAGGTAATCTCCTGAATGCTCTCCATGGTGTTCGAGATCTTGCCGGCGGACGCCGCCTGTTGGCGCNNGGCGTCGGAGATGTTNCCGATGATCTCCGCCAGCGACTTCGAAACCCCCTCGATCTCTTCGAGCGCGACCCCCGCCTCCTGCGTGAGGCGCGTACCCTGAACCACCTCCGACGTCGTCTGCTCCATCGAAGAGACGGCCTCGTTGGTATCACCCTGAATCGTCTTGACGAGCGCCGAGATCTGCTTCGCCGCAGCGCCCGACCGTTCTGCAAGCCGCTGGACCTCGTCCGCTACAACCGCGAAGCCTTTACCCGCATCACCGGCCATCGACGCCTGAATCGCTGCGTTCAGCGACAGAATGTTGGTCTGGTCCGCAATGTCGTTGATGAGCAGCACGATGTCACCAATCTCCTGGGAACTCTCACCCAAACGCTTGATCCGCTTCGCANTCTCCTGGATCTGGCCGCGAATCTTGTCCATGCCGCCGATCGTGTTCTGAACGNTGTTCACACCTTTGCTTGCGATCTCCATCGAACGTACGGCAACGCTCGAGGACTCGGCCGCGTTGAACGACACCTGGTCGATCGACACTGCCATCTCGCTGACCGCGGTCGACACGNCCGCAATTTCCTGCGCTTGCTTTTCCGAGGCCTGCGACAGCGTGTCGACCGAAGAGCGCGTCACCTCTGCAGCCGCCGAGACTTCGCCTGTTGTCTCGTTGATCTTGGAAACGAGCGCGCGAAGCTGGTCGATCGTGAAGTTGATCGAGTCGGCGATCGCGCCGGTGAAGCTTTCGGACACCGTCGCCTGAACCGTCAGGTCGCCGTCGGCGAGCGCGGCAAGTTCGTCCAGCAACTGCAGGATTGCGGCCTGATTCTGTTCATTCTCGACAGTTGATGCGCCCATGTTCCGAGAAGCCTGCCGGATGNCCAGGATGAGCGTCGCAATGAACAACACCAGAGCAAGCGCCCCGAGTCCGANCGCGACGAACGGAGATGAGGCTGAGACGGCCGGGCGGACACTCGCTTTCGTNGCGAGGCGCGATGCAAGTTCCGGCATGNCCTGGGAGCCTGCATAGATCTGATCCGCCGACGCGCGTACCCGNGTCAGCTCTTCAGACAGCGCCTGCACTTCACTGACACGGCTGGTCACGGTACGGAACAGTTCGTCCATTCGGGTCAGACTCGCCAGCGCGCGCTCGTCCGTCACGGCGGNCAGCAACGGGTCGCTCTTGCCGTTCAGCAACCCGTCCTGCACTGAACGGAAGAGGGCACTGTTGCGCTGGAAGCTCTCTGCGAGCGCCGGCGCGTCTCCATGCCCGACCGCGAGATCAACCGCCCGTGACATGCGCTCGATCAGTTCCGCCTGGCGCTGCGCGAGGACAATCTCACCGGGCGCCGCATTCGCGGTCAGCATGCTGCGCACGAGGTTGCCATTCTGCTGCTGGACCGCAGACATCGTGATGGTGATGTCGGATGCGAGATCACGGAGCGNCTGACTGGTCTCGCCGTTCGCAAGGACCCGGTCAATGTGCACCCGCATCGTGTCCCAACCGTCCTGCAGGGCNGACAGGTCCGCGGCAACACCGGCTGCNGCGCGGGGAATGCCCCGGCGCGAGTCACCGTCGCGCAGCGCCGAGAGGGCTGTATCCGTCTGCGAACGCGCCTGCGCGAGCGCGGCGANTGCGACCTGCGTACCTCCGGCGGCCGCTTCAGCGTGCTTCGCCACCTCCTGCGCAAGCATGCCGACCCGCTGCGCCTCGGCCGCATAGGCCTGGACGCCGCGACTCTCGGATCCGGCGAACCATACGCTCGCGCCGGCGCCAACCATGGCCAGNAGCACCAGGGCGAGGAGNCCAGCGACCACCGGATTACCAAACGCGTTGAACGATCTCTCTGCCATAGATTTAGCCCAGCTTTTCCAGTCCCGGATCTTCCATCAGCCGCGCGATGTTCAGTANGGGCCACACGGTTCCGGCCAACTGATAGCTGCCGTCNAGGTAGGGNTCTAATTTGCCGTCGACGGACTCCACGTCTTCTGCGAAGGAGTCAGCGGGGAAATGCTGCATCCCGAGGGACTCGTCGACCATGAAACCGAGGTAATGCTCGTCGTCCTCGACCACCAGCACGCGTCGCTGCGAGCGCGCCACGGACGAGGCGCTGCCGAGAAAGCCCGCCAGGTCGACGATTGCCATGAGCCGCCCGCGGACGTTGGCGACCCCCGAGACGAAGTTCCGTACGCCCGGCAGCCGGGTCACCTGCGGAACCCGCATGATCTCGGTGATGTCATCGAGCGGAACGACGAGGCGCTGCCCCATCAGCAAAAAACCGATACCGGTCCAGTGCGTCTGGGCATCTTCCTTAGCCGGCAGCGCCCGCGCAGTACGCTGACTGCGGCGCGCGAGCGACACAAGCGTCGCGAACGGGCTGGCGCCGTTCACAACAGACCCTCGATGACCCCGAGCAGATCGGTCTTGTTGACGGGTTTGGTCAGATACCCTTTGGCGCCCTGCCGCTCACCCCAGACCTTGTCCGTCTGCTGATCCTTGCTGCTCACGATCACAACAGGGATATGCTGGGTCTCGCCGAGCTTCGACAGCTGTCGGGTCGCCTGAAAGCCGTTCATGTCCGGAAGTTCCTGCTGCGCAAGCGCCACGCCGTCTCGGCCATTCTCCGCAGTGATCACGACATGTCCGTGCCCTTCGAGCATGGACTTGACCTGAAACACCTGGGTCGCAGAGTCGTCCACTACCAGCACCTTCGCCATCAGTGGCCACCTCTGCTTGTGCACAAGGTCTGTGCGCTCACCATCACGCCGACGAATTCGGCGGCCCGCAGCACCCGTTCTCTCAAACCTTTTCGCATCACCAAGACTCTCCGAAGCGCCCGCGGGTCAGTCCGTCTTCACGTGGTCGCGATTCCTGAGAGCAACTCGTCTTTGCTGAACGGTTTGGTGAGATATTGATCGGAACCGACAATCCGACCTTTCGCCCGGTCAAACAGCCCATCCTTGCTGGACAGCATGATGACCGGAGTACTCTGGAAACGCGCTGTTGTTCTTGATCAGTTGGCAGGTCTGATANCCATCCAGACGCGGCATNATGATGTCGACGAAAATGATGGACGGCTCGGTGTCGGCGATCTTGGCCAGCGCATCGAAGCNGTCAGTNGCCGTAGTGACGATACAACCTGNCTTCTTNAGCAAGGTNTCGGCGGTACGGCNGATGGTCTTGCTGTCATCAATGACCATCACCTTGACGCCTTCGTAGTTGTCGTCCATAGCTCCTATCCGAATGAAGGGACAGTTTCGGCGTGTANGGCCGNGCCGCAGCCCTGCGGTCGGCTCAAGGCGCTGTCAGCCTCGGCAACCGAGGCCCTTTGGAGAGAAAAAAGCATTTCAACACCAGTAACTTGCACCATATTTTGTATCATACTCGTCAAACATGATCCATAAGTGCTGGAGAGATAAGGAAATTTGATACAATCGCGCCTTGACTCGTTAACCATGGGGCGGTTCGCGCAAGCCGGCCAGACGGACACTCCGGCGCGTGATCGCGGGACCCGGAGGAAGCGGCCCGAAGGGGCGTCTGCGCGTTCCCTGCACATCCGGAGAAACGTGGTGTCTAAAGAACACACTATAACCGCTGAAGCTAGACTGAATGGAACGAACGGCGGCACCCCGACGGCCGGCAGTCAGCGGGCACAAGCCGCATCACGGACCCGCAACGAACCGCCACTCAAACCAACAGGGGGGCACTGCCAATGGGCCTGAAACTGGGCGTCGTGATGGATCCGATCGGGACCATCAATCCGAAGAAGGACAGCACCCTGGCCATGCTCGTCGCAGCACAGGCCCGCGGCTGGTCGCTGCACTACATGACCCAGGCCGACCTGTTCGTCGAGGACGGCGTTGTGCACGCGCGTCAGACCGAACTGACGGTCCGCAACGATCTGGAGCACTGGTTCGACCTCGGCGCCGAACACACCGCGCCACTCGCGGAGCTCGACGTGATCCTCATGCGCAAGGATCCGCCATTCGACATGGCCTACATCTACACGACCTATCTGCTGGAGATGGCCGAGCGCGCGGGCGCCAGGGTTTACAACCGCCCGGGCAGTATCCGTGACTGCAACGAGAAGCTGTTCGCCCTGCAGTTCCCGCAATGTTGTCCGCCGCACGTCGTCTCGAGCGACGCCAACGTGCTCCGGGCATTCTTCGATGTCCACGAAGACGTCATCTACAAGCCGCTCGACGGTATGGGCGGCGCGTCGATCTTCAGAGTGACACCGGAAGGAAGGAACCTCGCGGTCATCCTGGACACCCTCACCGCCGGCGGCCGGACGCCCATCATGGCCCAGCGCTACATTCCTGAGATCAGCGCGGGCGATACCCGAATCCTGCTGATCGACGGCGAGCCCGTACCCTACGGGCTCGCACGCGTCCCGGCAGCCGGGGAGACCCGCGGCAACCTCGCCGCGGGCGGCACCGGGGTCGGACGTGAGCTCACCGATCGTGATCGGTGGATTTGCGGCGAGGTCGGGCCCACACTCAGGGAGAAGGGACTCGCGTTCGTGGGGATTGATGTGATCGGCGACTATCTGACCGAAATCAACGTGACCTGCCCCACCTGCATTCGTGAGCTCGATCAGGCGTTCGAGCTCGACATTGCCGGTGACTTCATGGAGCACATTGCCAACCGTGCCTGATCGGATCGAAGGAACGACCTGCTGAGAATGGCCGCCGCCGCGCCCATCCCAGCCTCAGGGTCGCCTCAGGCGAGCGCCACCGCGACGGCGGGCGGCGGCCCCGCAACAGCGCTCGCGCCCGTCGTCACATCCGCTGACCGGTTGTCCTTCACGATCTTTCTGGCCGGGGCCCTGCACGCCGCAGTCATCCTGGGCGTGACCTTCACGTTCATGGAGACGACCGAGTCGAGCCGAACCATGGAGGTCACCCTCGCACAGGACCGAAGCCGGAACGCACCGGACAAAGCGGACTTTCTCGCGCAGTTCCAGCAGCAGGGCAGCGGCACCCTCGAGAAGAAAGCGCTGACGACGTCACCGACCAGGGCCGACTTCCACGACACCGTGATCCGCGAAACGACCACTCCGCAGATTCAGGCGGCGGCGGAAGCGCGACCCGAACGACGCGTGGTCGCGGCGCTCGCCAATCCGGACCGGACGACCGCGCTCCAACCGGACTCGAAGAAGTCGCGGGAAGCGGACGTGTTCAACAGCGACAAGCGCATGCTGCTGCAGAAGAGCCTCCACATCGCGAGCCTCGAGGCGCGCCTCGAGCGGATGCGCCAGGAACACACGAAACGACCGCGCATCAAACGCCTGACCTCCCTCTCCACGACGTCCAGCACCGACGCGTACTACCTGCACTCCTGGCGCCGCAAGATCGAGAACGTGGGCAACCTCAACTACCCATCCGAGGCTCGCCGCCGCAAGCTCTACGGCAGCCTGAGACTCATGGTGGCGATCCGCCCGGACGGCTCGCTGAAAGAGGTCGAACTGCTCGAATCCTCCGGCCATCCGGTCCTGGACGACGCCGCGCTGCGCATCGTGAAGCTCGCCGCACCCTTCGCGCCGTTCCCCGACGAATTGCGCAAGTCGACCGACGTTCTGGAGATCATNCGGACGTGGCAGTTCCGCCGCAACTCATCGCTGCGCAGCTTCTGAAGTTNCCGTGCGCCGGGATTCCGTCCGCCCGACACCCGGCACCATTCGCAGCCTCGAGNGCGTATAATCGGAGCACCGGTCGGAGTGCTGAGATCGATTCCGGCCATGCCAGGACTCAGCGTTTGACCGACCCCGACGACCAAGACTCGTTCCGCAATCAGTTCCTGATTGCACTCCCCGTGCTCAAGGAAGACTACTTTGGCGAAACGGTGTGTCTGCTCGCCGATCACAACGCCAAAGGCGCCTTTGGCCTCGTCATCAACAAGCCCCTCGACATGGAACTCGAAGACCTGTTCCCCGAGCATGAGTTCCGTCTGCGCTGCCCGATCATGGAAGGCGGACCCGTCGACAACGACCGGCTGTTCTTCGTCCACGACACGGACCACGAGTTCGAGTCGACCTACCGGATCAGTGACGACCTGTCCCTGACAACCTCGACCGACCTCGTTGACTCACTGGTCGACGGGACGGGCCCGCAGCGTCTGCTCGCGGTTCTCGGCTACGCGGGATGGGACGCGGGGCAACTCGAAAAGGAGATTGCCGAGGACGTCTGGCTGTTGTCGCCCGCCTCGATGGAAGTGATCTTCGACACGCCCTATCCGCAACGCCCGATGGTCGCGGCATCCAACATGGGCGTTGATCTCAATCTGCTGGCCTCGGCCGGCCACGGCTGAGACACCACTGACTCGTCCAACCCAGGCACTGGGCTTCGACTTCGGCATGCGCCGTATCGGCGTCGCTGTCGGTCAGACCGTTTCGCGCACCGCAAAGGCACTGACGATCCTCCGCGCCCGCGACGGCATCCCGCAGTGGGATGCCATTCGGAAGCTGATCGACGAGTGGCAGCCAGACGTTCTGATCGTCGGTGACCCGATCAACATGGACGGCACCGACAGCGACATGTGCCTGCTCGCGCGCAAGTTCGCCCGCCGTCTGGAAGGCCGGTTCGGGGTCAAAGCGATCATGGTCGACGAACGCCTGTCCTCATTCGAAGCAAAATCGAGGCAAACGGACGGTGCCGCAGTGGACGACGAGGCGGCGCAGGTCATCCTGCAGGGCTGGCTGGACGGTCGCTGACCCGAACACTGCCACTTGAAGCCGCACCGCTCGCCGCACGAATCATCTATACCCCCGCGGGGCATCCGCTTACACTGACCTCCATGGCGGCGCCCCACCAAGTCACGCTGTTGTCGATCGAAGGCATGACCTGCGAGCGTTGCGTCGCGAAGGTCCGCGACGTGCTGGAGGACGTGGATCCGGCAGCGACCGCGGTCGTGGATCTCGCCTCGGCAAGCGCACGCATCACCGGCGCCGTGGACTCAGAGGTGTACATCGAGGCCGTGAACGCTACTGGGTACACGGCCGCTTGCGCAGAGGGGTTCACGGTCGGCATTGACGGCATGCATTGCCAGGCGTGCGCGGCGCGGGTCAGTTCCGCGCTGGGCACGCTCGAAGAGGTCTCCAGTGCCACTGTGGACCTCGACGCCGGCCGCGCGACGGCTCACGGTGCGCCAAGCCCGGCCGAACTGCACCGGGCCGTCAGCGAAGCCGGGTATACGGCAACGAGCATTACCGCCGGGCTGCCAGAGCTGGGCACCCCGTCAGATGCGCCAACCGCAGCTGCCATGGAGCCGGCCCCGGAGCTGACGCCGACCCGGGGCCAGCGACTCGCGATCGAAGGCATGACCTGCGCCAGCTGTGTCCGCGCCGTTGAGACGGCGCTGCGGAACGTGCCGGGCGTCAGGTCGGCCGTCGTCAACTATGCGGACTCGAGCGCCACGGTCGATGCACCCGCGGTGGACAACCAGACATTGATCGATGCCGTCCGACGAGCTGGCTACGACGCGGCGACAGCGGTAGCACGCGCAGAAGTCGCGGCTCCCGGGCTTGGTCTGCTTCGCGTCGCCACACCCCTCGGACTCGCCTCCATGCTGATGGGCGGCATCCACCTCGGCCTCCTGCCTGGACCGGATGCCGGCGTGTTCTGGCTGTCGATCGCCGCAGCCACCGCCGCCGCCATGGCGTACAGCGGCGGACACTTCTTCCGCGCGGCCGCGGCCGCCCTGCGACGCAGGTCGGCAACGATGGATACGCTGATCGTGCTCGGCACAGGTACGGCCTGGCTGTACTCGACGCTCGTTGCGCTGGCACCCGATCTGTTCCCCGCAGGCGCGCGCCATTTCTATTTCGAGGCTGCGCTGTTCGTCATTGGCTTCGTGAGTCTGGGACGCGCGCTCGAGACACGCGCCCGGGGAAGCACGCGCAATGCCATCAGCGCGCTGCTGGAGCGACAGCCGGAGACGGCCCTGCGAATTGTGGGCGCCGATGAAGCTCCGGTGTCGGTGAGCGAACTCGAACCTGACGATCTCATTCGGATTCGTCCAGGCGAGCACATCCCGATCGACGCAACTGTCACCCACGGCGCAAGCAGCGTTGACGAATCGATGCTGACCGGCGAGTCAGACCCGGTCCCCAAGTCTCCGGGCGATCCGGTCGTCGGCGGCACACTGAACCTTGCAGGCGCGCTCGTTGCCCGCGTCACAGCAACCGGCGAGGCCACGGTGCTGGCGCGGATCGTACGGCGCGTCGACGACGCGCAGAACTCGAAGCCACGGATCGGCCGCCTGGCCGACGACGTCGCTGCCGTATTCGTGCCGGTCGTGCTCGCCATCGCGGTCACCACGCTGTGCATCTGGTGGTGGCTCGGCCCTGAACCGAGGCTCACCTTCATGCTGGTCACGGCAACGTCGGTCCTGATCATCGCCTGCCCCTGCGCGCTGGGACTTGCGACACCGCTGTCGATCATGCTCGGCACCGGTCGCGCGGCCCGCGACGGCATTCTCATCGCAAACGGCGACGCGCTGCAGGCCGCGGGCCAGCTGACGACCATCGTGCTCGACAAGACCGGTACGCTGACCCGCGGCGAGCCAGAGGTGGTGACGTTCGTTGCCGACGACGAGGCCCGCGCGCTGACCGTCGCACTCAGCCTCGAACGACTCTCGGAACATCCGATCGCGCGGGCGATCGAAACGCACGCGCATGACCGCAGCACTTCGCACCTGCCCATTGCCGCATTCGAAGCGGCCGCTGGTGGCGGCGTGCAGGGCGACCTGGAGGGCACCCACGTTGCCGTCGGTCGGAGCCACTGGCTGCAGGGACTGGGCGTCGACACCTCGAACGCCCCTGCCGACTGCTCGGTATTCGTTGCAGAGGCAGGCAAGCTCATCGCCGGGTTCGAACTGAGAGATGCGATGAGAGACACCACACCCGATGCCGTCGCCACACTCCGACGACACGGGCTCGGTGTCCTCATGCTCACGGGGGACACTGAAGCGAACGCTCGCTGGGTCGC
This sequence comes from Gammaproteobacteria bacterium, assembly GCA_002728675.1. Taxonomy (GTDB): domain Bacteria; phylum Pseudomonadota; class Gammaproteobacteria; order Pseudomonadales; family Azotimanducaceae. The sequence continues at coordinate 30,472 of PBVL01000087.1, read as the reverse complement.
CGACACACTCGGCATCGACTACATCGCCGGAGCGGACCCCGAAGCGAAGCTCGCGCACATCCGCACACTCCAGGCGGCCGGTGAGCGGGTAGGCATGGTGGGTGACGGCATCAACGACGCGCTGGCGCTGTCCACCGCGGATGTGGGGTTTGCCATGGGTGGCGGTACGGCGGTGGCCCTCGAATCCGCTGACGTCGCACTGCTGCGGGACGATCTCGCGAGCGTCGCCGGTGCCATCAGTGTATCGCGCTGGACCATGCGCAACGTGAAACAGAACCTGACCGCGGCGTTCGCCTACAACGTGCTGCTCATTCCGGTCGCGGCGGGACTGCTCTATCCGTTCGCGGGAATCCTGATCCACCCCGGACTGGCGGGCGCCGCAATGGCGCTCTCGTCAGTGACGGTGGTCGCGAACGCGCTGCGGCTGAACCGCGCCTGAGAGGCGAATCAGCGCTCGACCCGGNTATCGTCTTCTGCNGCTTCGAGCGACAGGCCCTGCACGGCAGAACCGCTTTCAGGCTTGGCGGCGGGNGCAGGCGCCGCTTNGCCACCCACCTGGTTCGTCTTCGGCGCTTCGCCCGAGAGCTTGATCATGAGACGCAGGTCGTTCGCCGAGTCAGCAGAGGCCAGCGCCGACTCGTAGGTGATGTCGCCGTCCANGTAGAGTCGGAACAGCGCCTGATCGAACGTCTGCATGCCCTGCTCGGTGGACTTGGTCATCAGCTCCTTGATCGTATGCACCTCACCCTTGCGGATCATGTCCGCACAGAGGGGCGTGTTGATCAGCACCTCGATCGCCGCACGACGGCCCTGGCCGTCGATCGTCGGGATGAGCTGCTGGGCGACCATGCCCGCGAGATTCAGCGACAGATCCATCCAGACCTGCTGCTGCCGGTCCGCCGGGAAGAAGCTGATGATCCGGTCGAGCNCCTGGTTTGCGTTGTTCGCGTGCAGCGTCGCCAGACACAGGTGACCGGTTTCCGCGAACGCGACCGCATAGTCCATCGTCTCGGCGGAGCGAATCTCGCCGATCATGATGACGTCCGGCGCCTGGCGCAGCGTGTTCTTCAGTGCTACTTCGAAGCTCGGTGTGTCCACACCCACCTCGCGCTGCGTGACCATGCAGCCCTGGTGCTCGTGGATGTACTCGATCCGGTCCTCGATCGTGATGATGTGACCTTTCGTGTTCTTGTTCCGATAGCCGATCATGGCCGCAAGCGAGGTGGACTTNCCGGTACCGGTCGCGCCGACGAAGATAATCAGTCCGCNCTTGGTCATTGCCAGTTNTTTGATGATCTCGGGCAGCATCAGCTCGTCGACCGTCGGAATGTTCGACTCGATCCGCCGCAGCACCATGCCCGCATGGTTACGCTGGTAGAAGGNGCTCACCCGGAAACGGCCGGCAATCGGTGAGTGGATTGCGAAGTTGCATTCGCGCTCTGCCTCGAACTCCTGCACCTGGGCCTCGTTCATGGTGCTGTGCACCATCTCGCGCGCCTGCTCAGGCGTCAGCGACGTCTTCGACAACGGCATCATCCGTCCGCTCACCTTGACCGACGGCGGTAGCCCCGCCGTGATGAAAAGGTCGGACGCGCCCTGGTCCACTACAACCTTGAGGAGCTTGTCGAAGTCAATCATTCGTCTTCACCTGTATTCCCTGCCCTGNATTCTCTGACTTGTCCCTTGCCCGTTCCCTCTCTGTGGTCCTGCGAGGGGACTTCAACCGATCGGCTATTTGAAGTCGTCCGGCATCTTCGCCTTCTCCTGCGCGGCTTCCTTGCTGATCAGGTTCTTCTCGAGCAGTCCCTTGAGACACTGATCAAGCATCTGCATGCCAAACTGACCACCGCGTCTGGATCGCGGAGTACATCTGCGCAACCTTGTCTTCGCGAATGAGGTTCCGGATTGCCGGCGGGCACAGCATGATTTCGTGTGCAGCGACGCGACCACCCCCGATCTTCTTGAGCAGCGTCTGCGAAATANCCGCTTGCAGCGATTCCGACAACATCGAGCGCACCATCGACTTTTCCGCCGCCGGGAACACGTCGATGATCCGGTCGATCGTCTTGGCTGCCGAAGACGTGTGCAGGGTGCCGAAGACCATGTGCCCGGTTTCCNCCGCCTCGAGNGCCAGCCGGATCGTTTCCAGGTCCCGCATCTCGCCGACGAGGATGATATCCGGGTCTTCACGCAGCGCCGAGCGCAGCGCCTCGTTGAAGCCCAGCGTGTCGCGGTGCAACGCTTCGGGCGNCCGCAGGAAAGGCGTCGCGGGGAATCCTTAGTATGATCCATATTCGAGATAAACCATACTCGCGCTCGTCGGAGCCTGCGGAGCCCCCGCTCGATGTCCACACCCGCGTCCCCCCTGACCGAGGTATCGCCCGCTGAACGACTGATGTCCGTTCAGGGCGAGATCGCGGGCCACTGCGCGCGTTACGGGCGCAATCCGGCTGACGTCAATCTCCTCGCCGTCAGCAAGACCAAGCCCATCGAGGCAATCGACGCGGTCGCCGCGGCGGGGCAGCGGCACTTTGGCGAGAACTACCTGCAGGAGGCTGTGGCGAAGGTCGAAGCCCGCCCCGGACTGACCTGGCATTTCATTGGCGCCATTCAGAGCAACAAGTCCAGGCTGATCGCACGCCATTTCGACTGGGTTCACACGGTTGCCAGCAGGAAGGTGGCCGACCGACTGTCCGCGGCGCGGAGCAAGGATCAGCCGGCGCTCAACGTCTGCGTGCAGGTCAACATCTCGAACGATCCGGCCAAGGCCGGCGTCGCGGCCGACGACGCCGCGATGCTGCTCGCCCACATCGCGGACCTGCCCCACCTTCAACTCCGCGGACTGATGGCGCTGCCGGCCCAGTCAGACTCCCTCGACGATCAACGGGTACCCTTTGCGGCCCTGCGCACACTTGGAGGAGCCGCAAGGGCACGGGGACTCATGCAGCGTGTTGAGCTCTCGATGGGCATGAGCGGCGACCTCGAAGCAGCCATCGCCGAGGGCGCGACCTGGGTCCGGATCGGCACCGCAATCTTTGGTGCCCGCGCACCGCGCACGACATAACCCAATCAGGACAACACCATGACGCAAGTGACCTTCATCGGCGCCGGCAACATCGCGTATGCGATCGCGGGCGGCCTCATCGAGGGCGGCCATCCCGCCGCGCACATCGTTGCCGCCGACCCGATGCCCGGCCAACTGGACAGATTCACCGAACTGGGTGTCCAGGCGGCCGGCTCCAACGCGGAAGCCGCGAGTGGTGCGGACGTCGTACTTCTGACGGTCAAGCCGAACATCGTCGAGACGGCCTGCGGCGAACTGCAGGGCGCGTTGGGCGACGCGCTGGTCATTTCCGTCGCGGCCGGCATTACCCTCGGCTCACTGCAGAGGTGGCTGGGCGATCACCCGGCCACGGTGCGGTGTATGCCGAACACCCCCGCGCTGGAACGACAAGGGATGACCGGTGCGTACCCGGCACCCGGCGTGACCGATGCCCAACGGGCCCTGGCGGAGCAGGTCCTGGGCGCGGTTGGAAGCCTGCTCTGGGTGCCCGCTGAATCAGACCTCGACGCGGTCACGGCAGTCTCGGGCAGCGGCCCCGCCTACTTCTTCCTGCTGATGGAACTGATGCAGCGGGCCGCGGTCGACCTGGGTCTGGACCCTGACACCGCACGCCAACTCGTCGTGAAGACCGCGCTTGGCGCCGCGACCATGGTCGACCGTCGGGACGACGATGTCGCGGAACTGCGGCAGGCGGTCACGTCGCCCGGAGGGACCACGGCAGCCGCGATCGGGACGTTTCTCGACGGCGGCCTGCCTGATCTGGTCACCGCGGCGCTGGGCGCCGCACACCGCCGCTCGATCGAACTCGCGGCGGAATCGGACTGAGCCGCGCAAACCCTGCACCCATCCGGCTCGTCAAATTGTGGTGAGCGCGCGTTTGAATACGCCCGAATCGCTCGCTCAGCAGCGGATTTGCGGGATAATGCGACGGAGTCTTGAAGCTCGTCGATCGTCGTAAGAGGACAGTACGTTGGATATAGCCGGGGCCGGTATTTTCATCATCTCGACGCTGATTGGGCTGTTCGTGCTGCTCCTGATGCTGAGGTTTCTGCTTCGGCTCGCCAAAGCGGACTACTACAACCCGATCTCCCAGGGCATCGTTTCGATCACCAACCCGGTTGTGAAACCGGTATCACTGGCTGTGCCATCGCTCGGGCGGTTCGATCTGCCGACCCTCCTGGTCGCGATACTCGTCCAGTTCATCGGCCTGATGGTCACGATGGCACTCTACGGCTACCCGTTCTTCAGCCTGCTCTACCTGGGTTGGGCAATGGTCGGTGTCGTCTCCCTCGTTCTCAACATCTACTTCTTCGCGCTGATCATCGTCGTCATCGCGAGCTGGATTGCCCCCAACACGGGCCACCCAGTGCTGAGCCTCGCGACCCAGATCACGGAGCCGCTCTGTGGCCCGGCGCGGAGGCTGATACCGCCGATGGGCGGGCTGGACCTGTCAGTGATGTTCGTGATCATGGGGCTGATCCTGCTGGAGGAGTACCTCCTCGTGCCCCCGCTCGCCGCGATTCTGCGCGTTCAGTCAGGGCTGATGATCGGCCTGTGACCCGCGCGGCCCTCGCGGCAACCACATGCCTGCTCCTGACGCTCACGACCTGGGCCGACGCGAGCGAACGCCTGGACGCGGGTCCACACACAATTTTCGCAACCGCGCTGAGCTCTCTGCTCATTCCCGCTGACGTCGCAAAGCTGCACGGGATCGTGCGGGCGTCGAACCGTGTCGTCGTCAACGTGACGGTGCTGACGGACGCCCATCCGGCTCGGGCAGCGGTCGCCGGCGCCGGCACGAACCTGCTGGGGCAGCGTATCCCGCTCGACTTTGCGGAAGTCCGTGAGCAGGATGCGATCTACTATCTCGCATCGCTCGTGACGAACGAGAAAGACACACTGACCTTCGAGCTTGCCGTCACGCCGGAAGGTACCGCGGAAACCCAGACGCTGCGATTCGAGCGTTCCTACTACCCGAAGATCGCCCCCTGACCATGCCAGACACGACCGTGCTCGCCAGCAACAACGCGCACAAGATGCGCGAGATCGAAGCGGTTGTCGGCTCGCGCCTGAGCCTCGTGGCACAGCATGAATACGACGTGCCCGAAGCGGAAGAGACCGGACTGACGTTCGTCGAAAACGCCATCCTGAAGGCGCGCAACGCCTGTTCCCACACCGGCCTGCCAGCACTCGCGGACGACTCCGGACTCGAAGTGGACTGCCTGGGCGGTGAGCCCGGGATCTATTCGGCGCGCTACTCGGGGCCAGGCGCCACCGATGCCCGGAACAACGCCAGGCTACTCGACGCAATCAGGGAGCACCCTCTGCCCCGAACGGCTCGCTTTCACTGCGTCATCGTCCTGATGACGCACGCCACCGACCCCGACCCGCTCATTGCACACGGCCGGCTGGAAGGTGAAATCATCGACACGGCCCGCGGCGACAACGGGTTCGGCTACGACCCGATCTTTCTCTTGCACGATCGGGGACAGACGCTGGCAGAAGTGGGCGACGCGGAAAAGAACCGCATCAGCCATCGGGCCCTCGCGCTCGAAGCGCTCGCGGCCAGGCTTGGTCTGTGACCGACGCCGCGGGATTGCCGCCGCTCAGCGCCTATGTGCATCTGCCCTGGTGCATTCGCAAGTGCCCTTACTGTGACTTCAACTCTCACGAGGCTGGCGGTGAACTGCCCGAAACCGACTATCTGGCCGCACTGCGGCGCGACCTCGAGGCTCAGACGCAGATGGTTGCGTCACGGCCGCTTCGGTCGGTGTTTTTCGGAGGCGGCACGCCGAGTCTGATCTCGGCGGCAACGGTCGACGCGATCCTTCGCGCGCTCGAGGAAGCGTTCGGCTTCGAACCCGGCATTGAGATCACCCTCGAAGCCAATCCAGGCGCCAGCGACGCCCGGCGTTTCACCGGATACCGCGAGGCCGGCGTGAATCGTCTCTCGATCGGTGCCCAGTCCTTCGACGACGCTCAGTTGCGCCGGCTCGGACGCATCCACGCGGCGCACGAGATCAACGCCGCATTCGCCGCGGCCCGCAGCGCCGGGTTCGACAACATCAATCTCGATCTCATGCACGGCCTGCCCGCACAAAGGCCGGCTGGGGCGGAAGGTGACCTGACGCTGGCACTTGCGCTCGAACCCACCCACCTGTCCTGGTATCAGCTGACCATCGAACCGAACACCGGCTTCCACAAACGCCCACCCGCGTTGCCGAACGACGATGTGCTTGCGGACATCGAGGATGCCGGCTTCGCAATGCTGGCGGCGGCCGGCTATGCCCGCTACGAAATCTCGGCCTTCGCGCGGGCCGGGTACGAATGCCGGCACAACCTGAACTACTGGCGCTTCGGTGACTATCTCGGCCTTGGCGCGGGCGCGCACGGGAAGCACACGCTGGCCGACGGAACCCTGTTCCGCACCACCAACACGCGACTGCCGTGGGACTACCTGAACGCCGTCACCCCGACGCGCAAGACCGACGTCGAGGAAGACTTCTTCGAGTTCATGCTGAACGCACTGCGTTTGACGACGGGATTCTCACCGCAGCTGTTCACCGCGCGCACCGGGCGCGACGCGGCCGACCTCGACGGGTTCACCACCGCAGCAATCGGCCGCGGACTCCTGGAGGCCGTGCAGTCGGACGACGGGGTCGAGCGTTATCAACCAACCGGGCCTGGCCTGCGTTTTCTCAACGATCTGCAGTTGCTTGCGGCGGATCACGTTCCAGCGCCACCGCAAACTCCGTGATGGCGTGGCCAAGCCGAAGCCCGCGCTGCTCGTATTTCGTCGTGACCCGGGACGGTGGCGGCACTGGAGTGAGTTGCGCGAACCCTCCGAGCACTTCGTCGATCCACTCCGCGTAGGCTGCCCAATCCGTGACGACGTGCAGAACCCCCCCCGGCGCGAGCCGCTCGACTACGGCTGACACGAACTCCGGCTGAATGAGGCGTCGCTTGTGATGGCGCTTCTTTGGCCAGGGGTCCGGGAAGTACACCTGCACCCGCGCGACTGAAGCTTCGGGCAGTCGCGCAAGGACTTCCCGCGCATCCGCGACCGCGACCCGCAGATTCGTGAGCCCTGCGTTCCCTGCGAGACCCAGCAGATGCCCCACACCGGGACGGTGCACCTCGACGCCGAGAAAGTTGTACGCGGGCTCGACGCGCGCTGACTCGAACAGGCTGTCACCCATGCCAAATCCCACTTCCACCACCAGCGGCTGTGGGCGCTCGAAGCGCGCCAACGGGTCAGCGTCCGCCTCGATGCCGTATTCCGACCAGTGACGCTCGAGATTCCTGCGCTGGGAAGGCGTAAACCGGCCTTCACGAATGACGAAACTTCGGACCGCCCGGCGCGCAGACGGCTGATGCTCAGTCACAACGGGGTTCCGGACGCGACGTGGTGGTCAGTCTTCAACGCCGAGGTCCCTGCGCATCTTGCGCAGGGCATTCTGCTCGAGCTGCCGGACCCGTTCGGCGGAGATCCCGTATTCCGCCGCCAGCGTCTGCAGCGTCGCCTTGTCCTCTGTCAGCCAGCGCCTGCTCACGATGTCGCGGGCACGAGGATCAAGCACGCCGAGCGCCGTCTCCAGGGTCGCACGGCCGTCGAGTTCGACGCTGTCTGCTTCCGCGATCGTCGCGGGATTCGCCGTCCAGTCTTCGAGATAGCGCGAAGGCGCGTTGTAGTCGTCACCGGTGTCGGCGCCGTCATAAGCTTCGTCAATGGCCGCGAGCCGCCCTTCCATCTGCCGCACGACGGCAGGCTCAACGCCCAGGTCACCCGCTACCTTCTCGATCTCAGCCTGGCTCATCCAGCCAAGACGGGTCTTGGCGGAGCGTAGGTTAAAGAAGAGCTTGCGTTGGCCCTTGGTGGTCGCGACCTTCACGATGCGCCAGTTGCGAAGGATGAACTCGTGCATCTCCGCCTTGATCCAGTGGACGGCAAAGGACACGAGGCGCACGCCAAACGTCGGGTCGAAGCGACGCGCCGCCTTCATCAGCCCGACATTCCCTTCCTGAATCAGGTCAGCCTCAGCGAGCCCGTATCCCGAATAGGACTTGGCGACGTATACGACAAACCGCAGATGCGCCAGGACCAGCTCTCGCGCAGCGTCGACGTCGCCCTCGAAATGCAGGCGCTCGGCGAGCTCACGCTCGCGTTCGGGCGTCAGCATCGGGATGTTGTTGACGGCCTGAATGTAACCACCGAGATCGGCTCCCGGCGACATCCAGTCCAGCGCAACAAGTTGCTTCGTCATCTCTTCCACACCTCTCAGGGCCCACGAGGGCAGATTGGTGGCTCCCGACCGCTCGCCGTCATCCGACCGACACCAATATAGACGTCGATGCGCACCCAGGGGATTGGACACGCAGCACGCAGATTGCGTGACGTCCCGTCAGGACTTCGCACAGGACTCAGACGGCATGCCACCGTCCCGCGCCCCTTCTGATCCCGCAGACCGCGCGGGGGCGCGCATCTTACAACAACCGCCCCGAAATGGCTCCTCATATTGTCAGGGAACACAGAGTAAGCAAGCACTCACTCCAAACACACGCTGAAGTCTGTCTACCCCGGTTCGATCTGGCTCAGGTGGCGATTCACCGCGAGCCAGGCACCCGCGACACCGAGGACGATACCCGCGGCGAACAACGTCAGGGCCCCGGGGACACCCAGCCCGGTCACCGCAAAAGCGCTGCCGTAGGCACCCATCACGGCTTCGATCGGGCCGTGCAGCCAGAGCAGACTGAGCTCAACCAGCAACACGGCAGCCAGCGCGCCGCCTGCGCCGTACCAGAAGCCGAGGTACAGAAACGGCCGACGCACGAACGCATCCGTGCCGCCAACGAGTTTCACAACCTCGATCTCGGTCCGGCGGCTCTCGATCGCGAGGCGGATCGTATTGCCGGTGATCAGAAACACCCCGAGCGCAAAGAAGAGCGCCATCCAGCTCACGATGCTTTCAGCGAGCCGAACCAGCAACAACAGGCGCTCGACCCAGGCGAGATCAACGAGAACACTGTCGATGCGTTCGTCCGCGCCGAACCGGTCGACCAGAGCCTCGACCTGATCCGCGACGGGCGTCACGACGATGACCGCCGGAAGCGGATTCTCATCGAGGGTCTCGAGCACGCCTTCGAACTCCGACCGCTGTTCGAAGTCGTCCAGCGCCTCGGCCGCGCTGATGTAGCGGACATCGGTCACTTCGGCGAGCGCGGCGATCTCAGCCCGCAACCTTTCGCCCGCCGACACGCCGCTCTCCACGAGGAACAGCGTCACCCGGGGTTTGCCGCCGAATCCCGCGCTCACCGAAGACACGTTCCCAAGCAGGACGTACATCATGGCCGGCAGCGCGAGCGCAATCCCGATCACGAGCCACGTCAGCAGACTGTTGACCCAGGACGCGAGCAACCGGCGCAGACTGTCGACGGCAACCGTCCGGTGATGCCGCGCCCAACTGGCGAGATTGCCGCCAGCCCCAACGGACACGACCGTCGCCTGTGCGGCCTTCGCCTCACTCATGGGGCGCGCCCGGTTCGGTCACCAGCCGCCCCTTCCCGAGCGTCAGCACCCGCTCACCCATCGACTCGACCAGCGCAAGATCGTGCGTCGCGATCAGCACGGTCACGCCCACCTGTTTGAAGTCCCTGAACGTCGCCATGATCTCGGCGGAGAGCGCAGGGTCGAGATTCCCGGTCGGTTCGTCTGCAAGCAGCACCGGCGGGCGATTGGCGACCGCCCGCGCGATACCGACGCGCTGCTGTTCTCCACCTGACAGTGCGGCAGGCATCTCCCGCTCACGGTCTTCGAGGTGCACCTTGGTCAGCGCGGCACGCACCCTGCGCCCGACCTCGCGCGGCGTGTAGCCGGCGATGACGAGCGGCAGGGCGACGTTGTCGTAGACCGTCCGATCGCCCAGTAACTGGTGGTTCTGAAACACGACACCCACGCTCCGACGGAGCGCGGGAACCTGCCGGCGGCGGAGTCGCCCGAGGTTCACCCCCCCCACGAACACCTGGCCCCTGGAGGGCCGTTCCATCAGCATGATGAGCTTCAGCAGCGTGCTTTTGCCCGCGCCCGAGTGCCCCGTGAGAAACGCCATCTCGCCACCGGCCAGTTCGAAGCTCACGCCCGCCAGGGCTTCCGCGCCGCCTTCATATCGTTTGCTGACGGCATCGAAACGAATCATGAAGTGAGGAGCGCCTCTACGAACTCGTTGGCCTCGAAGTCGCGCAGGTCCTCGATCTGCTCCCCGACCCCAATGAAACGAACGGGGATTTCCGCTTCCGCGGCGATCGCAAAGATGACGCCGCCCTTCGCCGTGCCGTCGAGTTTGGTGAGCGCAAGCCCGCTCACCGGCACCGCCGCGCTGAACTCACGCACCTGTGAGAGCGCGTTCTGTCCCGTGCCGCCGTCGACCACCAGCAGGACCTCGTGCGGTGCCGTGTCGTCGAGTTTGCGCATGACCCGAACGATCTTCTCGAGCTCGGCCATCAGATTGACCTTGCTCTGCAGGCGCCCCGCGGTATCGGCAATCAGTACATCCGCGCCCCGCGCGCGCGCCGACTCGATGGCGTCGAAGATCACGGAGGCACTGTCGGCCCCCGTGTGCTGGGCCACCACCGGGACGTCGTTGCGCTCGCCCCAGATCTGCAACTGCTCCACGGCCGCCGCACGGAACGTGTCGCCCGCCGCCAGCATGACCTTCTGACCCTGCCCGGAAAGCCGCTTCGCCAGCTTGCCAATCGTGGTCGTCTTGCCCACACCGTTGACCCCAACGACGAGGACAACGTAGGGCTTCTTCGCCGAATCCACGGTAAACGGCGCCTCGCACGGCGCGAGGAGCGATGCCAGCTCTTCGGTCAACCCCTTGTGCAGCGCCTCGGCATCACCCAGCTCGTTCCGGCGCATCCGCTCGGTCAGTGCGTCGATGATGTTGGTGGTTGCGCGGACGCCCACGTCGGCGGTCAGGAGGGTCGTCTCCAGCTCGTCCATGAGGTCCGCGTCGATCGTCTTGCGACCCCGCAGCAGCACATCGAACTTGTCGCGGGTCTTGGCTAGACCCGCCTTGATTCGGCTGAAGAAGGAACCCTTGCCTTCATCCGACTGTTTTGTTTCATTGGCCAACGACTGCGTCCCACCAGAATTTGAACTACGCCACGCTCATGACCCCACGTCCGCAGGAAAGGAGCGTCCGGATTATCGGAGGAAAATGGCGGGGCCGCAAAATCGCCTTCGCGAACGGTCATTCCGTGCGGCCCACCCCATCGCGAATCCGGGAGACGCTCTTCAACTGGCTACAGATGGATGTCGTCGGCGCCCGGACGCTCGAACTGTTCGGCGGGAGCGGGGTCCTTTCCTTCGAAGCGCTCTCGCGGGGCGCACTGAGCGCCGACGTCGTCGAGCGCGACCCGCGCGTCTCCGCCGCCATCGAAGCGCGTCGCCAGGAACTGGCCGCGGACACCGTTGCGGTGCACACGGCGGACGCCAGCGCCTGGATCAGGGACGCAACCGACGTCTGGGACATCGTCTTCGTCGATCCTCCGTTCGCCGAATCTCTCCTGGAACCCATACTCCAAACGCTGGGCCCGCGCGTGCGCGCCGGCGGGTTCGTCTATGCCGAGTCGGCTGCACCCCTTCCATCTGAAGTGATCCCCGGCGGCTTCGAACTGCACCGGCAAAAGCGCGCCGCAAGCGTGCACTTTGCGCTGTTGCGGCGACAATAGGCCTTGCTTGCTGCCCCGGAATACTGCCAAGCAGCAGCGCCGGACGTCCTGTATGATCCCCCGCCTTTCTCACCCAACAAGAGCAAGAATCGATGGCGACCGTCCTCTATCCGGGAACCTTCAACCCCATCCACAACGGTCACACGGACCTCGTTGAGCGGGCCGCCCGGATTTTCGATCACGTGGTCCTCGGCATCGCCACGAGCCCCCACAAGAGCCCCAGCTTGCTGGAAACCCGGGTGAAGCTGGCGGAAATCGCACTCGCACATGTCGATAACGTGTCCGTCGCGGGCTTCAACGTGCTGTCCGTCGACTTTGCCAAGGAGGTGGGCGCCGAAGTCATCCTGAAGGGCATCCGCACCGTCACGGACTTCGAGTACGAGTTTCAGATGCTCAACATGAACCGGGTGCTCAAGCCCGGCGTCGAGACGATGTTCCTCGCACCGTCCGAGGAAACGTCCTACATCTCGTCAACGCTGGTCCGGCAGATCGCTCAGTATGGCGGCGACGTGACGCAGTTTGTGCACCCGGCGATCGCCGAAGCACTGGCCAGGGGTGAAGTCGGCTGAACACGACGGGGCCGCTCCGCCTGGCCCTGTCCCCCGATAATGCCTGAACCGGCGCCACCCCGACGTCAACCCCGTCGACGACGTGTCCCTCCGCCGTGCATGGATCACCCTTCGCCTGACCCTGCGAGCAGGACGCTGGCGCAAGGGCGCGAATCTCACACGCCGGGAAATTACCAGGCGAAGTCCGCTACCTACAGGGGTATGATGCGCGCCATGGTTTTCCCTCCTCGCGACGGCCACTGACGTGTCCTCGCGCAGCCCCGACACGACCGTCGACAGCACCGGCGACCAGGAAGAGACGCCCGCACCGCGCAGGGGCGGGTTCACGCACGGGCCCGTCGGCAAACACCTTGTGAGACTGGGCGCCTTCATGGCGATGGGCTCGGTGACGATGAACATCGCCCAGCTCGCCGAAGCCGTTTACCTCGGCATCGTGGGCACCGAGGCGCTGGCCGCGATGGGATTCGCCTTTCCGCTGACCATCACCCTGTTCGCGTTCGCCGGAGGTATCGGCACAGGAGCTTCCTCGGTGATTGCCCGGGCCGCCGGCGCCGGCGATCAGCAAACGACGCGCCAGCTCGTGACCCACGCGCAGTTGCTCGCGGTGGTCGTCGGGGTACTGCTCGCGTTCCTCGGCGGCGCATTTGCCGAGCCGATCGTCGAGTCCCTCGGGGCCGAAGGCCTGGTCCTCGAGATGACGGTCGCCTACCTGCAGGTCTACATGCTGGGGGTGCCCTTCTTCCTGCTTTCGATCGTCGGTTCGACGATGCTCCGGGCAACGGGCGCTGCGGCGAGTCCCGGGATCATCATGACGGCCTCGTCGGTGCTGCAGATCATGCTTGGCCCCGTGCTGATTTTCGGCTGGTTCGGCGTGCCGGAAATGGGGGTTGCCGGTGCGGCGCTTGCATACGTCCTGTCGAGGGTGGCGAGCGTCGGCCTCTACCTCGTGCTGTTGGTCCGCGCGAAGATGTTCTACTGGTCCGTCGACAACCTGATCGGGTCCTGGAAGTCGATCCTGCACGTGGGCGGCCCGGCCATCCTGAGCGGGCTCATTCATCCGATTTCGATGCTGTTCGTGACCCGGCTGCTCGCCGGCCACGGTCACGAGGTTGTCGCCGGTTACAACGTCGCGACCCGCGTCGAGACGATGGCGCACATGATCCTCTGGTCCGCGTCCTCGTCCGCCGAACCGTTTATCGGCCAGAACTGGGGCGCACGGCAGATCGAACGGGTCCGGCAAGCGCAGACCATCGTGTACCGGTTCTGCCTTGCCTGGGGTGCAGTCACCTTTGTGTTCATGTCTCTGTTCGGCGCCTACTTCGTCTCGCTGATCGACGACAACGCGATTGTCGGAGTGGTCGCACGGGGCTTCTTCCTCGTCATTCCGCTCACCATCGGGATGATGGGCGTCATGCAGGTGGCTTCCTCCTCATTCAACGCACGGGGTATGCCGATGCCGCCCCTGATCATGACGCTCGTGCGCATCTTCGTGCTCTACATCCCGCTGTGCTACCTGGGCGATCAGCTTTGGGGCTACATGGGGATTTTCATCGCGACGGGCATCGTCAACATCGTGATGGGTGCGGTGGCCTGGTACTGGAACCGCGGCTCGGTGCACGAACGACGTCTGCCGCTGCCGTGAGGCTGGTCGCGCCGACTTCGGCCGGTATGATGACTGAATGGTCCTGAAACCCTAGAGTCTGGTTCTGGTTCTCGCCGTGAGCGCATGTATCGGTGCCGCCGGCGCGATTGCCTTGCTCGGCTGGCAGGTCGATGACCCCGTCCCCGACCCCGCAGCATCCGCGAAGCGCGAGAGCCCCCGTACTCGAGCGCCCGAGGACGCAGGGAACGACACGGGACGGTCCGCATCCACGGTGAGTCGCGCAATAGACGGCACGGTGCCACCTTCGCCCCCCGGCAACGCCGCCGCGCAGGTTTCCCTGTGGCTTGCGCGTTCCGCCGACGATCCGGCGATCCCACCCCCGCACATCCGACCCGACGTCCGCAACGCGCGCCTTGTCACGATTGACCACGCGGGCGTGGTGCGGGCCGAGGCTGGCGATCGCCTCGCGTTCACCACCCCCCCAACTCGACGAAGACCTCACCGTCATGGTCGACACCGTCAGTACGTCGAAATGGGGAACACGTTCGATCCGCGGCGCCGTCGACGGCGATCCGACCCTCCGGTTTGTCATGACGACCAGTACCCGCGCCACGTACGCGACCGTCGGTACAGAAGCGGGCGTCTTCAACGTGTTCGGCAATACCCGGGAAGCATGGATCGTCGCCGGGCACGAACTCGACCGCGGGGTCGACCCCAACGCGCCCAACGCGCGCATTCCCCGTGCCAACTCATCAGAGTCGTCAACTGACTGATGGGAGGCGTCATGAGTCAATTCCGCTACCTGCTCCGTCCGGCCACACTGCTGCTGCTCGGCAGTCTCACGGCAGCAGCCTCCGCGACCGATCTCGAACTTGTCTGCCCCTGCACGGTCGCCTCGGATCACGCCGGCGCGGTGCGAATGACCGGGACAATCGCCAACCGCGATTCGGTCGTTTCCGGGCCGGTGCGTGTCGTGCTGCGCGGACATGAGCAACCCATCTGGTGATGGAGACTTACCGGGCGGCACCATCCTAGACAATCGTCTTGGCATCCTCCGGTTCATTGTCGGTGCCGTCGAAGCATACGATCAGAACGCTCATCAGCCACTCCCTGTGTGCCGCGGACAATCTACCCGCCCGAGCGGCGAAATCAACCGCATTGAGCGGCATTGGAACAGGGGCGAACGCGTCGGGCAGGCTCGCGCGTGTCTGCATTTGCTTCCAGAGACGACACGGGCGGTTTTCGACGTATGATGGAGGACTGATCGAAAGGGGCGGCCCCATGCACCCACCTTCCCAACCAGCCGGTCCCCCGACCGAATGCGGCGCCGGAGTGGCGCTCGGTCGATCTCCTGGTGCTCCCGACCCCGCGCGCCCCAAAAGCCGGTGGCGCACCCTCACGTTGTTCACACTGTTGACGTTCGGGTTTCCGACCCCCGCCGCGTCTGTCCTGTCGCTCGACCTGCTCCAGCGCGAACTGCCGTTCGCGGAACGTGCGTTCTACGATGCTCACGTCGAGGCAGTCGAGTCCCTTGACCTCGCCACCGCCGCCGCAATCGACCGTTCAGCGACGCAGTTCCTCGACCTGCAGGCAGCAATGCCGGACGACCATGTCCTGCAACCGGACGTACAGATGAATCTGGCGATCGCGCTCGCCGCGGCAGGCGATGTCGAAAGCGCCCTCGCCTTCGCCCAGGCAGCGTTGGAAACGAAGCGCGCCAGCACCGGTCCCTACGACCTTCGGCTGATCCCTTTCATGCTCGCGGAAGGTGATGTACTCACCCAGGCCGACCAGACCGACGCGGCGATCATGGCGTATCAGCGCGCACAGAACGTGACACATCGACAGCTTGGCGTGCACACCCCCGCCCAGCTACTCGCGATCGAACGGGTCATCGCGGTTGCTGCCCTGAACGACCTGGACCACATCGTCGACATCCAGCACAAAATGAGCCTGCGCATCGCGCAGCAATCGATGACGCCCGATGTCATCGCAACAAAGCAGCTTGCCCTCGCTGACCACTACAACCTCCGCGCGGAGGAGACGCCGGGGGGCACCTTCGTCTCGCCGGACACCGCATACATCCCGTTGCGTCTGCAGCGCGGCCAGGCGGCGGTCTCCTACTACGAGGACGCCATCACAACGCTCAGGTCCCTCGATGACCCGGTTCGACTGACCTCGGCAATGCATCATCTCGCCCAGACCTGGTCAATGCTGGACCGCCCACGGAGCGCCAAGAAGGCGGCCCGCCTCTATCTGAAGGAAGTCCGCGCACGATTTGGCGACTCGTCAGTTCGCACCGGCAGCGCGCTCGTGTCGGTCGGCGACATCTTTCTGCTCAGCAGGGACCACCGAGCCAACGAGTACTACGCCGAGGCGTGGTCCGTGCTCGAAGCCGCCCCCGATCTGCGCCAGGAACTGCTGGGCCAGCCCAAGCGACTGAAGCCGAGAGAGATCAGGTCATATCCCATGGATCGCCGACCCGTGCATGTGGGCCCGGACGACCCGTTGATCGTCCGCATGATCTACACCGTGCGGCCTGATGGCCGGCCCGGCGCCGTCGAGATCCTGCAAGCCAACGTCCTCGCGGAGGAACGGCGCATGTCCCGCGCCTACCTGAAGCGCATGCTATTCCGTCCGCGCGTCGTGGACGGCGTCCCGGTCGCAACTGCAGAGCAGGAACACGTCCAACCGTTCTGGGTCGGCGCGCCGGACGCGCTGTTCCCCTGGAACCAGAAACGGCTCGAGGAAAAGCGCGCCCGCGAGGAGGCCGCCGCCGCAACGGCGACCGAGTAGGCAGCCGGGCGCGCCCCGCGGCCGGTTCTCACGCGATCCCGAATGCCCGGGGCAGAAAACGCCTCGCCATCTTGAGCAACTCCGCCTCACTCGTCTTGCGGCGCGGCTGAAACCGGACACGTTGGCGTATCCAGTGCTCCAGACGGCGGACACCTCCATCCCCGGCGTCGACNGCCGCTTCGCCGCGGTAGTCCGGATGTTCGCTGACCTATGCCGCCAGCTCGGACGCGGTGGGCATCGCGGTGAGCTGACGCACCCGGCGCAGGTTGCGCGAGGCGGTGCCNCGACGGGCGTGCCCGTGGCGCTTCATCTGCCCAAGGAGCATTTCGGCCGCACGGGGATCGCCCATGAGCTCTTCGATCCGTCCATCGAGCTGATGGACGACGTCGCGCCAGTCATCACTCCCGGCGCTTTTCTCGATGAGCGTGCCAATGGCGTGCGCCGCGGCGTTACGTTCCCGTCGACCGCCGTCGCGCGCCTTGTCGAAGATCGCCTCCCACACTTCGACATCACGGTTGCTGTTGTTNCNNCAGGGACACAGATCGCGCAGCGCGCTGCAGCGACTGTAGTAGCTACCGTCGTTGATTGAGTCGAGGACATCCTCGACAGTCATGACTCTGGACATAGAGGTCCTGTTGATTCGTGTTCCCAGGTACACGCGGCTTCGCGTGTACACGTTGCCGTCATTGGGGAACGACGCGGACCGTTCGAGAGGATGCGGCCGCTGTGGCCGCGGCTTCGACGAGCCTTCAGTTCCTGACGGCGATTGCGGAGANGTGTGCCATGTCGAAACTCCGGTTGCAGAGGTAAAGCGCANGGGCGAGGAGTGAAGTCTGGTCCCGGGCNGGCGCCTGTTCAACGCGCTTCGACGATACGCCTGGCGAANTGCAGCCCGGGTTTCCCCAGGCCTTCATCGTCGGGCAGGACCCCAACGAGCGAGAAACCCGTCTTGAACCAGAAGTTCACGGGGTGCTCCGGGTGTGCAGTCCAGGGTCCAAACGCAGCCGCCGGATTTGCGTAGAGGTCGAGTGCAGAGAAACTGGTCGACCCGGTCTCATCGCTCGTCCCCGCCCACACCGAGACAGCACCGGCCGCGCGGGCGAGTTCAATGACATCGTCAACGAGGCGCAGCCCGTAGCCGTTTCGCTGTGCGCCCGGCGCAACCGCAATCGGGTGAATCTCCCAGGCGTGTTCGTCTTCGAAGGCGCCAATCCANGCGACCGCCTGACCGTCCTCGACGAGGACCCGGGAGCGCCGCTCCGGCTCGAACGACTCACGAACTTCCCCGAGGCACGCGGCATGATCCGGCAACCAGGTTGGTGAGAATCTGGCGAAGCAGGGGTGCAGGAAGCGCGCGACCGCCTCGATCCAGACCGCGTCGGACTCCGTCAGGTCGACAATCCAAACGGCCATCAGCCGATCCCGCGAACGAGCACGATGTTCCCCACGGAGGCGGCGTGTCGGTGNTGCAGAATCCTCTGGTACGCATCGGACTCGTACCACGCCTTCGCGGCGTCGCGATCCTCGAAGCGTACGATGACCGACCGCGTGAAGGGCCACTCTCCTTCGAGCACCTCCGCCGCGTCATCCACCGCGGTCAGCGTGCCGCCGTGTTCGTTCAGCACCGCCATGAAGCCGGCCTCGTATTGAGCGTACCGCTCGCGATCGTGAATCGAGAGTTGTGCCATGAGGTAGACCGCCATGATGTGCCTCCGGAGTGCGGGATCACTGGTCGGGCCGCGCGGGCCGGGCCACGCTGGCCNGGCAGCATAGGCCAGACAGCGCCGATGGTACCCTGTTGNCGATGTCAGACGCTCAGTTCCACGCGCCCGATCCCGGTGACCAGGTTGCCCCGGAGGTGCTGCTGATGGCGGCGCCAGTCCCGTATGTCGGACTGATCGCCCACCACTGCTGGTTCATCGTCGAATCGGCCGCAGGCTGCAGTCGATGGGAAGTCTGGCAACATCGGGACGTTGGCGGAACCTCNTGGGGATACCTGCACAGGAACCTTCTCAGTCCCCGCGCGGACGTGGGCGCCGGCGGCGTCAGACAGCTTGCGGCCTGGACCGGAGATGAGGCGGCGGCGCTCGCGCAAAACATCGAGTCGTCGCCACAGCGATATCCCTGCTGCCAGCGCTACCTTCTGTTGCCCGGGCCGAACAGCAATACCTGGGTCGCCTGGATACTCGCCCGGGTCGACGCCAGCCTAGTGCGGGCAATGGGCCCGCGCGCGCTCGGCAAAGGTTTCGCCAAGTGGATTCGAGGGTCATGAACGACGCGCTCTTCAGCATCGGCTATGCCACCAAGCCGCTCGACACGTTCCTGGCTCAATTGAACGAACATGGGGTGTCGGCCATTGCCGACATTCGCTCAGTCCCGTACAGCAACGCCTTCTTCGACTTTCACCGCGAGGCACTGCAACGCTCGCTCCGGGAGGCTGGCATTCGTTACGTGTACCTCGGCACAGAGCTCGGTCCGCGCTCGAAGAACCCCGCGCACTACGACGCGACCGGTCAGGTGCAGTTCGACCGACTCGCCGCTTCCGCCCTGTACCGGACCGGCATCGCCCGCCTGAAAAGCGGACTCGGGCAGGGATTCCGGATCGCGCTCATGTGCGCGGAAAAGCGCCCCGAGGTCTGTCACCGCAGCCTGCTGGTCGGCTACCACCTGCTGCGGGAGGACAACCTGACCGTCACGCACATCCAGCACGACGGAGCGCGGCTGCGCCAGGACGAACTGGAAGCCGGACTTGCGGCCGGTGACGAAGGTGACCTGTTCGCATCCGTGGAGGACCAGCTCCGTCTCGCCATCGCCTCGCAGTGGCAGCGCTACGCGTACCGACGCCCGGCGAAACCTGCCCCGCCTTGACCTTGCCCCGGCTGTCGCTTTCAATTCGGGGCTGCCTCGAGCGGCTGACCCTCGAAACGAGCTCCACATCAACAATAAGGACAACCAGCATGAAACAAGGTGTTGTAGCGGACGATCTGACCCGCGGATTCTGGGAGGCCGCAAACGAGGAGCGCCTCGTCGTTCAGAACTGCCCTCACTGCAGCCGGCTGCAGCATCCGCCGGCACCGACCTGCGGTGAGTGCGGCGGAGATGCGCTGGAGTGGAAGGAAGTCAGCGGCAAGGGAACAATCTACAACTACTGCGTTGTGCACGACTGTCCGATCCGGACGCTGCAGGAAGACCAGCCGTTCAACGTCGCGGTGATCATGCTCGATGACGACCCCGGCGTGCAGATGTACTCCCACCTGCCCGGGGTGCCCGCGGACGAGGTCCCGGTGCATGCGAACGTCGAGGTGATCTTCGAGGCGACTGCCAACGGGCAGAAGGTCCCCGAGTGGCGGGTCGTCGACTGACGACCGCTGCCGCCCGAATCAGCAACATCAACGCACAGCGAGTCAAGGGGACTTTCCATGCCTACGCCCAACGCACCTGAATCCATGTTTCGCTCCGAGGAGGGCCTCGGAGTCTGGGAACACCGCGGCAAGGTCGCCGCAGTCGGGATCGGTCACGGCCCGACATCACGCCGCTGGGATGGCGGGCGCGACACATCCGTCGGCGCCATCACCATTCTCGCCATGCGCCGCGCCATGGAGGACGCCGGGGTCGACCCGGCGGACGTCGACGGCCTCGTTATCGATCCACACACCACGACCGGCGCCTTCTGGCCTGCCGACAAACCGCTGCCGATGGATGTGATCGAAAGCTACGCGCAGACGGATGAACCGCTCGACGGCATCACACAGCTTTCCGCGGAGTGGATACTCAAAAACACACCCGAACTGACCGGCGTCAACTTCACCATGAACGGGGTGGGCTGCATGTCGCGCGCCGTCACGGTCGCCGCGCAGGCGATTGGCGACGGCATGGCGCACACGTGCCTCGTCGTGAAGAGTTGGCACAATCTCGAGGGCCGCTACTACCAGGGTGGTGCCGCAGCCTCGAACGAAACCCCCGGCACCGCCGCGGTGCGGGGTCTCTGGGGTACACCCGCCTGCTTCGGCACCGCCCTGCAGTTCGCCGAGTACTGCCGCAAATACGGCAAGTCGCACGACATGATGGCGCCCTTCATGGAGAACTCACGCCGCAACGGGCTGATGTTCCCCGAGGGCTACTGGGCACAACACCGGCCGGAGGAACTGACCCACGAGGACTACCGCGCGGCGCGCTGGATCGCGAAACCCGCGAGCCTCTTCGACAACGACATCCCGATCATGGTCTCGGCCGCCTACCTGTTCACAACGGCGGAACGCGCGAAAGACATGAAACAGAAGCCGGTGTACATCCTCAATCACGCGTCGAGCCGCGGCCGGCCGCGCAGCCTGACCCCAACGCTGGACGAGGTCGAGGAAGAGACCGCTGCAACCGGCCGCAAGATCTACGAAGGCGCCGGTATCACCGCGGACGACCTGTCGTTCGAGAACATGTACGACGGTTTCTCGCTGTTCCACCAGTTCCATCTCGAAGGACTCGGGTACCGCGGCGTGAAGTTCGGGGAAGCCCTCGACTTCTATCAGACCGATATCAGCATTGAAGGGCCCAACCCGGTCTCACCCAGCGGCGGCAACGTCGGTTGCGGACGCTCCCGGTTCTGGATGCACACAGACTGCATGCAGCAGATTCAGCAACGTGCCGGTCCGCGCCAGGTCACCGGGGTCAAACCCGAGATCGGCGTCTCAGGCGGTCCCATGCCACACGGCGGCGATTTCACCGTGTGGGGCGCATCACCCGACTAAGGCGATCACCATGTCCAGGATTCTGTTGAGCCTCGACATCGACGGCACGATCGAGGTGGGCGACCCACCCGGCGTGCTGACGATGGAGATGATTCGCACCACGGTTGGCAAAGGGTTCATCGTGGGCAGCTGCTCAGACCGACCGCTCTCAACCCAACGCAGGATCTTCCTGCAGCACGGCATCACGGTCGAGTTTGCGGTGTCCAAACACATGCTTCCCGAGGTCATGGCGCAGTTTCATGCCGACCACTACGTCCACGTCGGCGACCGCGAAGATCTCGACAAGCGTTATGCACTCGCGGCGGGCTTTGGGTTTCTGTGGCCCGAAGAGGCCGCGGAGAAGGCCTGGTTTTTTTGAGGCATGTTCCGGGCCGGGCGAGGACACTGTCAGCGCCAGCTGAGCCCAACGGGTCACCACTCGGGGCGGAGTGCGCTGGCGTCAGCGCACGGGCATCACCCGCGTTGCGGGGGCGCGTCCATACTCGCTGGGGCGCATGAATCGCCACGGTCGTCTTGCCCGGGCAGGACGCCCCGCCCAGGACCGGAAGCAAGCTGCCGCTATGCCTCCTCGGCGTCGAGCTCGTCCGCCAGCCGGGTACCGATCGCCGTCAGCAGCGAAATGATGATGCCGGCGATGCAGGTCACGATGCCGCCCACCACCAGAGCGACGTCAGGGCTCAGTATCATCTTCTGGGCCGCCATGGCCTGCTCGATCTGTTCGGGCGGAAGGTTCTGTTCAGCCATCGCGGCCTCAGCGGCCGCCAGCGCGCGAGCGCCCGTCTCCGGATCGATGACGTTCCAGTGGAGCAATCCGTAGACGATCGTGATCACGCCGATGTAGAGCGACGTCATCGCGCCGACCTTGAACGCGTCCCCGTACTCGACCGGGAGCATCTCACTGCGTCGATAATCGATCTGCGCCCACAGGATGACCCCGATGACGATGACGTAGACAAGCGAGCCGACGCCACCGGACTCCCCAAGTCCCGCGAGCATCAGGACAAGTGAGAACAGTGACGTCGCGAGGCCGCCGACGCCACCGTGTTTGAGGGTGAAGCCTGAAATCGAGATGTCTTCCTGCCGCATTCGCGCGTCCTCCCCGGAATCCCGACCAATATTTCAAACGGGTCACAGCGTGTCCATTGACCTGAGCGCAAGCGAGCCAGAGACAGTCCCGCGCGAATCCCCCGCGTTGCTGTCGAATCAGCGGGCCCTACGACCCGCTTTCGAAACTGCCCGCATCCGAACCGAGCCGCGCTTTGTACTCATCCATCGTATGTGGCCACTGGGTCACGATGAAGCCACCGTTGCCGCGGTAGTACCCGCCGCACGCGCCCTGCCAGACCTCAACCGCGTTGATGTCGTCCTGCAGTGCGTCGTTGTACGCGGCCATGCGCTCGGGCTTCAGTTCGACCCACCGCGCCCCACTCGAACGGAACTCGGTGAGCCGACCGACAATGTAGTCGACCTGGTGTTCGATCATCTCCAGGATCGAACCGTTGTTCGTATTGGGCCCATAGATCATGTAGAGGTTGGGGAACCCTGCCGTCGTGATCCCGAGGTAGGCCTGCGCGCCGTCAGCCCACGCATCGTGAATCGACAGACCGTCACGTCCGTACACGTCGATCGCGGAAAGATATCGGGTCGTCTGAAAGCCCGTCGCGTAGATGATCGTGTCGACCTCGGTCGCATCACCGCCAGCAAGGACCGCGTTGGCGGTGATGCCGGTGACGGCTTCGTTCACGAGGGTTACGTTGTCGCGGTTGAACACGGGGTAGTAGAGATTCGATGACAGCGGGCGCCTGCATCCGTAGCGCATGTCTGGCGTGAGCTTCGCGCGCACCTCAGGATCCTCCACCACTTCGAGGTTCCTGAGTCCGGCCTCTTCGGCCTTGTTCAGGATTTCCCGGTCATGGAACGTGATGAAGTTCTCGAGGCCCGCGCGAATCCGCGCCCGCTGCGCGGCGGCCGCGTCGTCGTTCTCGAGGAAGTTCCTGATCTCGTCCTCGGTAAACGGTGTGTCTTCTTTCGGCAGGACCCACTGCGGTCGGCGCTGGTACACGGTGAGGTGCGCCACGTCATCGACAATCTCCGGGATCATCTGGACCGCGCTTGCGGCCGTCCCGATGACCGCAACCCGCTCACCCTTGAGGCTGTGTCCGTCGAGCCAGTCACCCGTGTGGAACTGGGTGCCCTCGAAGCGGTCGCGTCCGTCGATGTCGGGATACGCAAGCTTACAGAACATCCCGACGCCGCTGATGAGCGAGCGGGCGTTCACGATGTCACCGTCCCGCAGTTCGATCCGCCAGGCTGCCGCGTCTTCTTCCCAGCGGGCCGAGACCACTTCGGCGTTGAAGCGCACGGAGCGCTCCACGTCATATTTCTCCGCAACGTGCTGCATGTACCGCAGGATTTCCGGCTGGCGTGCGTACGGTCGCGACCAGTCGCGTTTCGGCTCGAAGGAGAACGAATAGAGATGCGACGGCACGTCGCATTCCGCGCCGGGGTAGCGGTTGTTCCACCACGTACCACCAACGCCTGGCGCTTTTTCGAGAATCAGAAAATCCTCGATCCCGGCCGTCCTCAGTTTGATCGCACTGCAGATCCCGCCGGGGCCAGCCCCGATGACAACAACTTCGTACATGAAAAGCTCCCAGTGAGGCGGAGGCGAATTATAGGCCGATCCTCCAGGTCCGGAACCCCGCGATCAGCCACGCCCCTGCCGGATGCGGAACTCCGTCCCGTCGGAGTCGAGTTCGAGAAACCGGTCATGAACGGCGAGCATCCCGCGGAATGGCGCGAGCCAGGCTTCAGTCAGCACTTCACCGGGATCGTCAGGGAAGAGCCGCCAGCGCGTTCGGCGCAGCACGTCACCCCG
The DNA here is from genome assembly GCA_002728675.1 of Gammaproteobacteria bacterium. Lineage (GTDB taxonomy): Bacteria > Pseudomonadota > Gammaproteobacteria > Pseudomonadales > Azotimanducaceae. The sequence goes on along the minus strand of PBVL01000087.1, from coordinate 6,090 downwards.
ACGCTCGACTGCATCACCCGACGCGGTGAGTAACGTCTGCAGGGCGCCAAGCCAGGCGTTGCCATCGCCGGTCGCCGACACGTCCAGCAAGCCAGCCACCTCATCCCAGGCGTGCATGCCCACCTGCAGCCCGCAGATTCGACCGATGTATCGGGCCTCTTCAGGCCCCAGCAGTTCCAGCAGCGCGGGCAGTCCGTTGCGAACATACTCGAGCGAGTAGTTGCGGTTGGCTTTGGCCTGCCGCACTTCGGGCCACGCCTCGTGATCAAGTTCGGGCAGGTCCGTTGGCTCAATACGCGGACACACTTCCTCCGGCCGGAACTGCAGGCGTTCCTCCGGTGCCAGATCATGATCCGCCTCGTGGTAGTACCCTTCGAGCCCGGGTTGGCCGTCGACCGTCGTCTTGGTACAGACGAACCCGAGCTTCAGGTTCCCGAGCGTCACACCGTTGTGGGCATGCCAGCCATGAAGCATCGCCCGATTGACCGCGCTCGGAATGCCACAGATCGCCGTGCCTTCCCACATCCAGCGCGGCGGCGGATAGCGCACCCACGCTTTGCGCGGGTGTTCTTCGAGGAACTCGACCTTTACCCCGCCGAGTTGATTGGAGAAGTAGTGATACTTGGCGGCGGCTACCGCATGGGGCTCGTGGGTGAGCCCCAGTTTCTCCAGCCCCGGCAGAAAGCGCTCGAGGTGCTGGCGTCGAAACAAGCGGAAGACGAACGCCTCCGCCGTCGCGGCGTTCTTGCGCGCGACGAGCGACAAGACCAACCCGGTAATCCAGCGGTGGTACAGCAAGGCAACGGCGTCGGCGGCTCGGGACTCGGACACGTTCAACTCTCGCCTGTCGGGGACACCTGAGAGTGCCCCCGACTGACAGGGCAGGCAAGCCGGCTGTCCCCGTGCGGGTTCACTTTATCCCTCGTTTCTCGCCGCCCGGCAGGAAAACCCGCTACGCTTGGGTCTCCCCGCCAAGGACCTTTCTGTAATGGCTGATGCAGGCGCGCTGGACGCGGCGATCGCGCAGTACCCCACCGATGTTCAGACCAACATGCGCCGCTGGATTGCCGGCGACGTGCCGTTCGCGCCCGACCCGGACACCCTCGCCCGCGTCATCCTCGAAGGTGAACCCGCGGCGCTTGCACACAGTTTCGGCGCCGACCTGCCGTTTGGCACCGGAGGACGGCGCGGTTCGGTGCTCTACGGCCCGGGCGGCATGAACGACACGACGGTCGCCGCGACGGTACAAGGCTTCATCAATCATCTGGGCGCCACCGAGGGCAGCATCGTCCTCGCGAACGACTCACGACGCTTCAGCGACTTCGAAGGCAACTTTGCCTACCTCGGCGAGCATCCGCTGCTCGGCCGCAGCAGCCGCGACTTCGCCCGACTTGCCGCCGAGATCATTGCGGGCAACGGGTTGACGGTCTACATGAGCGATCCCGACAACCCCGAAGCCACGCTGACCACCCCTGAGCTGTCGTTTGCCGTCCCGCACATTGGCGCGCTTGGCGGTGTCAACATCTCCGCCTCGCACAATCCGCCGGACCACAACGGCATCAAGGTCTTCATGGCGGCAGGGGAGCAGCCGATTCCGCCGCTCGATCAGGCAATGATCGAGACGATGTCCGCGGCAGCGGACGTCAGGCGGATGGACTTCGCAGAGGCACGCAGCAAGGGGCTCATCCTGCAGATCCCGTCTGCCACCGACGATGCATACATGGCCCAATACGAGCGGCTGTTCGCGGAAAGCGGCCTTGGCCCGGCCGGGGTGCCGGTTGTGTTCACGCCGCTTGGCGGATGCGCCGACCGCACCGCGTATGCCCTGCTCGAACGCCTCGGCTTCGATGTCCACATGCCTGCTGACCAGGTGAATGACGGTTCCTTCTCGTCCATCCCCCTGCGCGCGCCGAACCCGGAGATACCCATTGCCACGGCGCCCGCCCAGGCGTTCGCGGAAGAGCACGGTGCCGACATCGTCCTCTCCTGCGACCCGGACGGCGATCGGGTCGGCGCCGACATTCGCCTCGGAGACGGGAACTGGACCCGGTTCGACGGCAACCAGCTTGCAACGATTCTCACGTATTTCCTTGCCCTCGACCCGAAGGGACCACAGCGCAAGGGCATCCTCATCGAAACGCTGGTCACCTCGCGTGCCATCGGCAGGATTGCGCAGCTGTCGGGCAACCAGTGCGTCGACAACCTGCTCGTCGGCTTCAAGTACATCGCGGACGTCATCAAGTCGATCGACGCTACCGGCCGGTACGGCAGCGTCACCGGGAGTGCAGAGGACCTCATCGTGGCAACCGAAGAAAGCCACGGCTTCACGATGCTCCCAACCGTGCTCGACAAAGACGGGGCCCCACCCGTCATGCTTCTGGCCGGGCTGCACGGCAGGCTGGCGGAGTCCGGCGAAACGCTGCTAGATTACTACGTTGCGCTGCTTCGACACATTGGCGCTCACGACTGCGGCGGCCGCTCGATCGTGCTGAAGGGCGCCTCAGGGAACGCGCGACGCGACTCGATCATGACCGCGCTCCGCGACGCGCCACCCACCGAACTGGGCGGCCAGCCGGTCACCGGGGTTGCAGACTACTGGGACGAGACCGTGTTCGGTCCTGTCCTCTCGGACACCGATCGCGCTTCGCGCAACGTCGTCAGCTTCGAAACGCCGGCGTTTACCGTCGTCGTGCGCCCGTCAGGCACGGAACCGAAACTGAAACTCTACGTATTGATCTCGGGCGGAGATGTGCAGGATGGAGAACCGACGGACGTTGTTGGCGCCCTGAAGGCCACCACCGCCAAAGCGACGGCTTCGGTTTACCGCTCGCTGCTGACAACCCTCGGGGTGAGCGTCAGCGATGCGGCCCTTGCGCTGCCCGACCTTGTCGATCTGGACGCACGGGTGACATTCGACACGGACGTGATCCCCGCGCTCAGCGCCGCGCTCGCCGACGGACTTGCCAGTCGTGCGGACCTCGACGCAATGATTCGCGACAAGGGCGCGATGCTGACACCCGGCAGCGACCCGGTTCCCGCGGTCGGTGACGCGCTGGCGGTGCTTGCAAACGACGACGCCTTCGCGGCGCTGCGGCCGTTGCTCTAGCAGTTTGTTCGAAAGCATCAGAAAACGCGTGGAGCCCAATGCCGAACGCATCGGACCCCGCGCCAGGGGGAGTGAGTGCTCGCGCGTTCTGACACATGAGTGCGTCATGGGAGCGGAGACTCTCACCATGCTCTGCCGGAAGCGCATGCGGCCCTGACCGCCGTATGGATCCTATTGCGGAATTGATGTCCCCGCGGCGTTGTGCGCCACCGGATTCTGCGCAACCCCCGGGAAAATCTCCCGGAAGAGGCTCAGCATATTGACCGTCGAGCGACGGTCCGTCGCTTCGTGCAGTCGCCCGGGAGGGCCAAGCGTTGCCGGCAGAGCAAAGCCGTGCGGCGTCCTGGCGTGGTGGCTGAAGATCCAGTCGACACCCGCCTCGTCCATTTCAGCGAAGAACCGCTGTTTGCTTTCGTCNGGNACCAGTTGGTCGTCCGCACCGTTTTCAATGAGTACGATCGTGTTGGTGTTGTANGNGTTTTCGCACTTCCTGAGCGGCGGNCGCTCAACGCCATAGCGGGCCGGNTTCGGGTCCTCGCCNGTCTGCAGCAAACCGTGAAAGGAGACGACGCCGCCAAGATTCANACCGCCGCGAACGGCTTCGANCACGGCCATGCCGCCAAAACAGTAGCCGATCGCCGCAGGCGCAACGGTCTCGTCCACGGCGTCGTGCGCGAGGCCACGCTGCAGCCACTCGTCCATCAGCGACCGGAACAGTTCGTGGTCGTGATCCATTGACACGAGACCTTCGAAGCACTTCTTCTGAAATGCCTCGACCTTAGCGGGGTCTTCCGGGAAATCTCGTTCGTCAGGGGGGCACACGTTGCCATAGGTGTCGATTGCAAGCCCAACATAGCCAATGCGCGCCATGTACTCCGCAACATCGACGTCAAAGAATTTCAGCCCCTGATAGTTGTGAATCACCATCACCATCGGTCGCGGCCCCGCCGACTCGGGCGGCGCGACAAGCTGACCAATATAGTCGTTGCCGCGAAAGCTGAATGCAATCTCGTCGCGACGAAGGTCCGGGGCGGGTGGCCAGAATGTCGTGTGTTGGCTCATGGTATCTCCTCGTCCGGGTGCGGCGCCGCCGCTAATCCCCTTTACATGATCGTTAGTCAGGAAGCGGCCCATCGCGCCCGGGCCGATCCCGCGGTGATTATTCCACAGCTATTCCTCAGCCAGGGCGCGTGTATGATGGCGATCCCTGTCTCACACGGGAATGCCATGAACACCGCGTCCTGGGCTGAACTCAACACCGTTTCGCCCGCCTACAAGCAGATCGTCGACAGTGGTCTGACGAAGAATCTCGAGGAACTCGAGGCATACGGACTGACCGTCATCACGCCGGAACAGCTTCTTGAGGCAGGTAAGGGGCAACCGCACATCATGGACACGGCGCGCGAGGCGATCCTGCGCATCGCCGAAGAGCGCACGGGTGTCCGGCACGACGTCGACGCCGGAACACACGGCATGCTGAGTGGGCAGGGCAGCAACGACAGCCAGTACCTGCTCTATGCCTTCCTCGAGAAGGATCCGATCTTCGAGGAGATGATTGCCCACCCGATGACACTTCCGCTCATCGAGTATTACCTCGGAGCGAGCTGCCAGCTGTCGTCACTGACCTGCTTCATCAAGTGGCAGAACGAAGTCGGTTACGGCGAACATCTGGGCCTGCACAATGACTCGGGGCTGTATCGCAACGGCCCCCTGCCTGACAAACCACACGTCTTCAACACAAACTGGATACTGACGGACTACACGCGGGACAACGGCGCTTTCTGCATCGTACCGGGGTCGCACCGCTTGCAGCGTCACCCGAAACCCGGCGAAGGCGTGCGCCATGCGGTGCCCGTCGAGGCGCCCGCCGGCTCCGTTCTGGTGTTTCACGGCAATGTGTGGCACGGCGCGTTCCCGCGCAGGAACCCGGGCCTCCGGCTGTCAGTCAACTGTTACTACTGCGGCCCGCACTTCCGATGCCAGGAAGACTTCCGCGGTCGGATTTCCGACGCGATGCTCGCCCGCAACGGCGATCGGTTCCGGCGGCTGGTCGGGTACGACGATCCCTGGGGATTCTCTGACGAGCGCGGCCCCGTGCCCTATTGCCAACGCTGAATGAACCCACGCTGATCAAGCCAACACAGGAGCCACCGATGGCAGACACACGCTACATCTTCATCACGGGTGCCGCGAGCGGCATTGGCCGCGCAACCGCCGAGCGGTTTGCGGCAGAGGGCTGGCAGATCGGTGCAGCCGATCTGAACGCCGCCGGACTCGCCGACCTCAAGCAGCAGTTGGGCGGCAACCAGTGCGCCACGTTCGAACTGGACGTCACCAACTTCGAGATGTGGGAGGGCGTCATCGAAGACTTCAGCGAGTGGTCCGGCGGTCAGCTTGATCTGCTCTTCAACAACGCCGGGATCGGCATTCTCGGCAACGTGGGAGACGTCCCGCTGCAGCGACAGATCGACACGATCAACGTCAACTTCACCGGAGTCCTGTTCGGCATCGAGGCAGCGCTGCCGATGCTGAAGGCGACACCCAACAGCCTGTGCTTTTCCACCTCGTCGTCCGCCGCCATCTACGGCGCGCCGGGCCTCGCGGTCTACGCGGCCACGAAGTTTGCGGTGAAGGGCCTGACCGAGGCCTTGTCCGTGGAACTGGCGGCACACGACAGCCGCGCCGCCGACGTCCTCCCGGGGTTGATCGACACCCCGATCCTGCGTGCTCCGCAATACGACGCAAACGGCAAGGACATCAGCACGGGCGAGCGCAACGTCGGACCCGCGGACGTCGATGAAGGGCCGTTTCGACTCATTCCGCCAAGCGAGATTGCCAATGCAGTCTGGCAGGCGTACACGTCCACGAAAATCCACTGGTACGTCCCCGCCGAACTCGAGGACGTCGACAAGGCAAAGTCCCAGGACGTGGAAGCGTTCAGGGACATGCGCCTGCAGGACCCCATCACGACGCACGACTAGCGT
>PBVL01000086.1 GCA_002728675.1 Gammaproteobacteria bacterium | reverse complement strand
CTTCCTCCGGGCAGATCTGAACCATCTCATCACCCTGGAGTTGCTGAAGTTCGCCCGATTTGTCGAGCATGTGCAGATTTCCGGTGATCCGAGCGTTGCGGTTGTATCGCCGGTCGAGCACGTCGCGACCGTTGCAGACTTTGTTGAATCACACCTCGTTGACCAGCACATTGGTGTGTTCGGTCACGAGACCGAGGCCTATCAGTGGATGGCCGATCTCGCACAGCCGGCCGAGAAGCAGCAGCTTCGAGCCCTGTAAGCGCGTGGCGCTGTCCCATCGGGGCAGCGCCACCTTCCTGCCCCCTGCCAGACCCACAGACCCTGCGCCCTTCCGGCCGGCCGTACCTGACGCCGTCCTCTGCCGGCGACTCCGCCTGAAACCGCGTCAAGCTACCGTGCTGTTGGTCGCTCAGTCACCGAGCAGAAGTTCCATGTAGGTGTCCGATCGGGCATACCGTGAGACATCGTCGCGCTGCAGTTCGACGAACCCGAGCCCCTTGTACAGCGCAATGGCCGGTTTCAGAACGGAGTTCGTGTCGAGAAACAGCCTGCGGACACCCCGCTCACGCGCATACCGGATCACGGCCTCGCCGAGAAGCCGTCCCGCTCCCAGACCCTGCGCCGCCGGCGTCACCGCCATTTTGGCCAGCTCTCCCAACTGCGGACCGTGCAGTTGCAGGGCACACGTACCGATCAGTTGTTGATCGTCCTCGCGCCGCGCAAACACGATCGCGCCACCGGATCCGAGCACATACTGTTCGGGATCTGCGAATACGGCTTCATCGGCAGCCTCCATCACAAAATAGCGCTCGATCCATTCGCGGTTGAGCGCGGCAAAGCGTTCAGCATGGAGACGGTTGTCCGCCTCGTAATCCACGATGCTGATCCGCGCGCTGTTCGGGTTGTCCACAATGCCCTCCAGGTCGGCTTCGAACCGTTGCCGGCATTCCGCGTCGAGGTCCCTAAACACGTCGGCCAGTTCGGCAAGGCGCATCCTGCCAAATCGCGTCAGCGCCAGCACCCTCCGCCGCTTGTCCCGTGCGTCCCGGTACGAGGCAACGAGTCCTTCAGCGACGAGCGACTGAACCGTGTGATGGACCGCCGGGTGCGTGATGCCAAGTTTCCGGGCGAGTTCGACCACAGACGCCGGACCCTCCCCTTCGAGTGTGCGCAGTACGCCGTGCCAGCGGATCTCAAAATCGATGCCTCGACGTTCCAGAAAGCCCGCCGCGTGACGCTGGATCGCTTCGGCAAGCCGGCGCATCGCATCTGCCCGTTCGAGGATCATTATGTAACTAGTTACTTATTTGAGAAGGACATTACGCAACTATACCCAGCTCGCTGCCGCGGCTCCAGCGAACGCCCACCTCCCAATGCGCACAACGGTATACTCCGAGATACCTGCCACCTTTGCCCGGACCCGCACCTGACTTCAGATCCATCAGCATTGTCCGTCTCCAGGGAGCCAGCATGGCTGACTGTGCTCCTTGCGATCTATCGCTGGGTCTGGGTCGCACCGGTACTCGCGTTCTCGACCGCGGTGCTGGCAACAGTGATCGTCCTGCTGTGCGCCCTCGGTCTGCCGGGCCTCTCGAGCCGGGTGATCGGAACGTTCTGGGCACGTCTCAACATGGCGGCAAGTTTCATCCGCGCTACGGTCAAGGGCACGGAACATCTGACGCCCGGTCAGTCATACGTCGTCGTCGCCAACCACCAGAGTCTGATCGACATCTATCTGCTGTTCGGCGCCACACCGATCGACATCATCTGGGTGATGAAGCAGGAACTGCGCCGGGTACCCTTCCTTGGGCTGGCGTGCGATCGCATGGGCTACATCTACATCGATCGCGGCAACACGGAAGCCGCCCTGCGCTCGATCAGTGCCGCGAAACACCGCATTTCGAACGGAGTGAGCGTCGTATTCTTCCCCGAAGGCACGCGGTCGCGGGACGGCAGTCTCGGCACGTTCAAGCGCGGCGCCTTTCACCTTGCCACCGAACTTGACCTGCCGGTGCTGCCGATCACCATTCAGGGCACGCGCGACCTGCTTCCTTCCGATTCGGCCGCGCTACGCCCGGGGCACGCGACACTCACGATCCACCCGCCGATCGCACCTGCCGACATGGATGCGCGCACGCTCACCAATGTCGTCCACCGGCAAATGGAACAGGCACTCAACGACCAGCGACGGCAACCGCCTGCCCCGCCTATTCATTCTCGTGGTGAACCGACACCGTGACGGAACCGTCCGCCGTCTCGGACAGCATCACCGTCATCGGCCGGCAGCAGACCTCACAGTCCTCGATGTATTCACTCGCGCCTTCGCTCGTGTCGACAATGAGCCGGATCGGCTCGCCACAATAGGGGCAGGACTGCTGTGACAACTGGACTACCGACACCGTATGCTGATCCTCTGTTGCCAATGGAGACAAGGACTTGAGTGAACTGCGCAGCGACGCCAACCACTGCTTCGTTTGCGGTCAGGGCAATCCAATCGGCCTGCACCTCCACTTCCGCCTCGAGGGCGACGACTGCGTTTCCGAGTTTACGCCGGGCGCTGACCATTGTGGCTACGACGGCGTCACACACGGCGGGATCATCTACAGCGCGCTCGACGACGTCATGGCCAACTGGCTCTTCCTCAAGGGACTGCGCGCATACACGGCCAGGTGCGAGATTCGCTACCGCGGACCGCTCGCCGTCGGAACGCCCGTCACGCTGACCGGGCAGTGCCTGAAACAGCGCGGTCGACTGGCGGTCCTGACAGGCACGATGCGCAAAGCCGGAGACGGTGAGATCCTTGCCGAGACCGAAGCAAGCTTCATGATCGAAGCCTGAGTCCTCGCTCCCCTTTCAGGGTCGTCAGGGCTCGACAGCGTCGGCGAGAAGCCCAACAGATATTGCGTATTTGTTTGCGCAGTTGTAGCGCAGGATGGTCTCGAAGTTGGCTGCCGCGAAGTACGTTTCCGTGACACCCGCTTCCGGTTTGACCAGGCGCAGCACAGGCGCGCCTTCCGGGAGTTCAAAACCCAACCGGCGCCACTCCGCCGCCGACGCGGCGGCACTGAGACTGCGTTCCGCCCGGCAACGCGTCACCTCGTCCTGACGGGCCACCGACGTGAAATCGAAGCCGTCCGGATGATTCGAAACGTAACCCCACGGCTTTCCCTGCCGCCAACCGTGCTCGGCGAGATAGAACGCAATCGAGGCCCAGACGTCACCGCGGTTCTGCCAGATGTCCTTGCGGCCGTCGCCGTCGAAGTCCTGGGCATAGCGCCGGAAACTCGACGGCATGAACTGGTTCTGACCCATCGCCCCGGCCCATCCGCCAACAAACTGCTCAGGCGGGACATGCCCCTCATCCAGAATCCTGAGTGCCTGCAGCAGTTCACTTCTGAAGAACGCGCTGCGTCGTCGGTCGTGGGCCAGTGTCGCCACGGACCGAATGATCGAGTACTTCCCCTGGTAGCGCCCGAAGCTCGATTCGACCCCCCAGAACGCAACGATGAACGGCGCATCGACTCCGTACCGTTCGCCAACCGCCTCGAGCGTCGCGCGCTCTGCCGCGTAGTGCTTCCGCGCCGACTCGATGCGCCCCTTCGTGACCCGCGCCACCAGGTATTGCGCGGTCGTTTGCACGAACTCGGGCTGTTTGCGATCGAACCCGAGGACCCGGGGGTCCGGCTCCAGCCCATCGAACGCAGCATCCACCACATCGCGCGAAACGCCCCCGGCAACAGCCTCCTCGGCGACGCCCGCAAGAAACACGCTCCACGGTGGCGGCTCCGCGGCATCCGTCGCGACACCCACAGCGCACAGCGCGATCAACCAGTACCTCAACATCATGGCCTCCGGTCCCTCCGGGATCAGCAAAGCGGGACAATGAACCCGGGTCGAAGTATTGCACGCGCCGCCGCGCGCTTTCCTGAACGGGCCCGCCCACTGCTCCGCCGAACTGACCCGTCCGGGTCAGCTACCAGTCGACGTATAGTGCCTCAGCCCGACGAAACGGAAGAGCGCGAGGGCCGCCGCGAGGAACAGGAACCCCGCGAGCGGCGCGGACACCTGGAACAGGTAGGACGAGCCCAGTGGATCGTCGATCCCCAGGACGGCCACCAGCGGGAAGTAGGCAACACAGGCGAGCGGCACAACGAAGGTGAAGAACGCCCGGAAGTGGCGCTCGTAGATCGCGAGGGGATATTGCGCGGTCTCCACGCCGCCATACGTCATCGTGTTGATCACCTCGAGGGACTCGACTGTCCAAAACGAAATGAACGCAGCAAATACGAAGAGCCCGACGAACATGGCGACGCCGCCCGCGAAGGCGAACACCAGCAACCCCACCGTCCCGGGCGTCCACGGGACTTCGAGCGCGGTGACCGCCCAACCGAACACCAGAGCCCCTTGCGAGAAGCGCCCGATCCGCCTGAGCGCCAACTCGTGACCCAGCAACTGCAGGGCGAGCGAACGCGGTCGCAGCAGCAGACGATCAAGCTCCCCCGTCTTGATGTAGCTCGCGCCAAACGAGTCGAAACCGAGCGAGACGGCATCCGCGACGGCAAACACCATGTTCACGAATCCGTAGAACAGGCACACCTGCGGCAACGTCCAGCCAGTCAGCCCACCAAACCGGTCGAACAGGGCCCAGATTCCCAGCACCTCGACGATCGAGACGACAAACGCGCCCAGCGCGCTCGGCAGGAACGACGTCTTGTATTGCATCTGTCCCTTGAAGGAGACGCCGATGTAGCGTCCGTAGAGACTGAGTCCGTTCATCGCTCAGCCACCCTGCACGACGAGGTCGCGGAGCGACCTCTGCAGCAGCCAACGCCCGAACGCCACGATCACACCCGTCCAGACAAGCTGGTGCAGGATGTCCCAGATCGCCTCGGTTGCGGGAATATTCCCGCTGTAGATGCGGAACGGTACATCGACAAGGCCGCGAAACGGCTGCCACTCGAGCAGGGGTTGCGCCCAATCCGGAAAGAGCGGCAGCGGTATCACCATGCCCGACAACACGTTTGTGAGGCCGGGCATGATGCGGTTGAAGCCCTCTCCCGAAAGCGTCCAGACGAGCATCACGTGCATGACCATGGTGATCGCCGAGGCGAGCATCACCGAGGCTGCAAGGGAAACGACAAACAGCGTAAACGACACCGGGTCCGGCGGCGGCGCAAGCGCATACTCACTCAGACCGACGATGGGCAACACGATGAGCGCAACTAGGACCATGGGAACGGACCTGAGCGTCGTCGTTGCGGTCCGCAGGGCCACCGTGCGTGCAAACCAGAACGTGTAGAGATCCAGCGGCCGCATGAGCTCATAGGAGACGCCGCCTTCGCGGATCATCCGGGCCAACTCGTCGTCGACGTTCCAGGGGAGGATCCCCAGAAACGCCTGCCCGAGCCAGACATAACTCACGACCTGCGCGAAACTCATGGGTTGCTCGTCCATGGTCGTCGCAAAGAACGCGCCGAGGATCATGATCCGGATTGCACCCCAGAAGAACTGCGTGACAAATCCCGCAAACGCCGCGGTGCGATACTGCAGCAGAAGCCTGTAACGTGCGCTGACGACCGCGAGATAGGCGCGCATTCCCGACCACCGACGATGGCGGTGTTCTCTGCGTAGAGTTGCGCGATCAGTTCTTCGACAGGCGGGTGCTCGACCAACAGGTCGCGCACGTCGTAGCGGGACGACAGACGCGCAATCGCTTCGGTCGGCGCGATTTCGAGCGGGTCGAAGCCGAGGTGCAGCGCGTTCCCTTCGTGGCCGAGCAACTCGAATCCCGGCTCGCTGAAGTCACTGAGTTCTGTGCCGAACGTCACTTTCAAACGCCGCCTGCCGTCCATGCGCTTGCGCAGGTCGTCGAGGCTGCCGTCGCTCAGGATGCGGCCACCGCCAATCACCATCAGCCGTTTGCACAGCGCCTCGATGTCATCCATGTCGTGGGTCGTGAGGATGACCGTCACGCCGAACTCCTCGTTCAGACGTTTGACGAAATCCCGCACCGCGAGTTTCGAGACCGCGTCCAGGCCAATGGTCGGTTCATCGAGAAACAGGATCATTGGCTCGTGCAGCAACGCGGCAACGAGGTCTGCCCGCATCCGCTGACCCAGACTCAGCTGGCGCACGGGCACATCGAGAATCCCGCCTATGTCCATGATCGCGATCAGTTCGTCCCGACGGCGCTGGTACCGCGTCCGCTCAAGCCGGTAAATCGACGCCAGCAGATCGAACGACTCGATCACGGGCAGGTCCCACCAGAGCTGCGTGCGCTGACCGAAGACAACCCCAATGTTGCGCACGTGATGCTCGCGATCACGCCAGGGAACCCGACCGCCCACCTCGCACACACCACCGTCCGGAACCAAAATGCCGGACAGGATCTTGACCGTGGTGGACTTACCCGCACCGTTCGGTCCGATATAGCCCACCAACTCGCCGGCGGCCATCTCGAACGAGACGCCCCGCAACGCGTCGACGCTGCGGTACTCACGGGAAAAGAGCCCTGTGAAGGCACCCATCAGTCCCGGCCGCCGCATCGCAACCCGAAACGTCTTGGAGAGATCCTCTACGACAATCTGGGACATTGCTCGGTGCCGAAAGAAGAAGCGCGCGCCCCGGAGCCAGCCGGGCCGAAGGGTGCGCGATTGTACTGATGGACCGGGGTACTGGCCAGCCTCGGGTGCCCGAAGGGCAATGGGAGCGCGCGGACCCCGGAACGGACCACGACGTGTCCGCAAAGGGCGGTATGATCCGGGCCTGCCCCCAGGACCAACCCATTGGCCAAGCCCGACACATCACCGGAACTGCCCAACGCCAGCCTGCTGCGCCGGACCGCCGCGATGGTGTACGACGCGTTCCTGATTGCAGCCCTGCTGATGATCGGGACCTTTGGCGCTGTGAGCATCGTCGGCCAGGGCACGGCGGTGGGCGGACTGTGGTTTCAGCTGTTCCTGTATCTGCTCGTGATGGGCTTTTACATCATGTTCTGGCGCATCAAGGGTCAGTCCCTGGGTATGCAGGTCTGGCGCATCCGGGCAGTGAACGAGCACGGCGCAATCATGGGCTACGGCCAGTGTGTGCTCCGGTTCCTCGCGGCAACCGTGTCGTTCTGTGCCGGCTTCCTCGGCTTCCTGTGGATTCTGGTCGACGCAAAACAGCTCGCCTGGCACGACCGGCTGAGTCGAACCCGGGTCGTGTACCTCGGAAGCAAGCCTTACGACTCCGAACGTCGCCAGATGACCAATCCACCCGCCGACAAGGATCAGTAGCGGCGGAGCAGGTCTTCGGCAACGCGCCGGACGCAAAGCGTCCAGATGTAAGCACTCACTTATACCGAATCCGAGCGTCGGTTAGGCCTACCCCACCCGACTCATGAACCAACCACCAATGCCCAGACACCCAAGGATGGGCAGCAGCACGACAATCCATGGCTCGATGCCGTAGACGAGGGACAGCGGGCCGAGGAGACCCTCGGCGAACTTGTACAACACGCCCACGGCCAGCCCGCTGAGGACCCGCACTGCCATCGTTGACTCCCGCAACGGGCCGAATACGAAGGACACTGCGATGAAGACGAGCCCCACGGTCGACAGGGGCAGCAGGATCTTGCGCCAGTAGGCCAGTTCATAACTGACGGTGCTCAGTTCCTGCCGCGCGAGATATCCGATTTTGTAGTCGAGTTCGGCAATCGAGAGCTTGTCCGGCTGAACCAGCATTTCGGTTGCGAGTACCTGAGGGGTCAGTTCGCTCCGCCACTCCAGACTCGGCAGCGCCCTGACCGAGGCGGCAGCTTCACCAAGGGCGGATTCGGTCACACCTTCCAGCAGCCAGTAGCGCCGCGCTTCGTCGATGTCGTGGTAGACCGCCCGCTCCGCGTACCGCGCGGCCACCATCGCGTCATCCTCGAAGACGTAGTGACTGACACCCTCGAGCACACCACCCCGACTGATGAGATCGAAGTGCATGTACACATCGCCCTCCCGGTACCAATGCCCGAACTCGTTCACGATGGCGCCTTCCGCGCGCGCCCTCGCCCGATCGTTTTGCGCAATCCGTTCCGCGGCCGGTACGACGTATTCGCCCAGTCCCAGCCCAAACCCGACGAGCAGAATCGCGGGCGCGGTCGCGGCCAGCATGAGGCGTCTCGTCGAGAGACCGGCGGCACGCATGATCACGAGTTCGCTGTTCGACGCGAGCATCCCGAGCCCCGCCAGACAGCCAATCAGCGCTGTATAGGGGACGAGCTCATAGAAGCGACGCGGGGTCGTGTACGCCATGTAGCGCAACACAGCCTGCAGGTTGTATTCGTGGCGCAGGCTCTCCAATTGCTCCAGCATCGTGAAGAGCGACAGCACGCCGAGCAGCCCCACGCCCGCCAGCACCATCATCAGCGTCACAGTCCATGCGACGTATCGGTCGAGGCGGATCATCGGACGAGCCGCTCATTTCGCAGCAGGACCGCGACGAGCACCAGATACGCGGCGTGAATCCACCAGAGCCCAATCGTCATTGGTATCTGCTCACGCTCGACCGCGCTCCGTGCCGTCGACAGAAGGACGACATACATGAAGCACAGAATCATGCCGGGAATCAGCCTCGTGAACCGGCCCTGTCGGGGGTTGACCCGTGACAGCGGGACCGCCATGACCGCGATCATCGGCACCATGAGGATGATGGAGATGCGCCACTGCAGCTCAGAGCCTTCACGGGGATCCGTGGACTCCAGGTCCCAGGTCGGTATCGCCGTGCGGCGTTGGGCGCGCGCCCGCGCCTGGGACTTCTCGACGAGCTGACCGTACTCCTCGTAATCGATGACCTGGTAGTCGTGGTCACCGGGCTTGCCCCGGTAACGCTGTCCATCCCGCAGGACGAGAAAACGCGCGCCGTCGACGTCGAGTTGCTGTGCGCCCCGGTCCGCGACGACCGTGACCACATCTTTCGGTCCGGGTCCCGCCTCACCGCGCAGCTCCGTGATGAAGATCCCGTTCAACCTGCCGTCGTCGGCAAGTTCTTCGGCATACGTAACGCGCTGGCCCGACCTGAGAGACTGGAACCGGCCCGCCGCGAGCGTGTCGAACTCGGTCAGGTTGCGCTGCTCCCGGAAGAGCGCCGCGACCCGGGCCTCGCCCGCCGGTTTCAGCCAGAGCGTGATGGGCACCATGACGCTCACCACGATTGCAGCCAGCCCCAGGGTCATCGTGACAAGCCGGGTCGGACTCAGCCCGCAACTCTTCAGGACAATCATTTCGCTGTCGACATACATGCGCCCGTACGTCAGCAGAATTGCCAGGAAGAACGATACGGGCAGGATCAGCTCCAGGAACCCCGGCAGACGATAGGCCATCAGAATCAGCAGCACATCGCGGGTCAGCAGTCCGTCCGCGGCGTCGTTGAGATAGCCCGAGAATCGCCAGCCCATCGCGATGACGAGCACGATGCCCGCAACGGCGAGCGTCGTGAAGCACACCTCGCGGGCGAAGTAGCGATAGATGATCATGCGGCGGTCCGGAGCATCGCGCGACCGATATTAACCGGTTTGGTCCGCCTGAACGGCGTGAGTTCCGCACGCTCTGCAAACCAAACGGTCATCTGCGGATCGACCGACGCCCCTTCGTGTTCTGCATGACGGAGTCCGCACTCGCCTCACCAATGACGCCCGCAATGTCGGACTCCGCAGTCTCCCGAATCTCGACCATGCGCTCCTGACGGCGGGTGCGGTCAAGACTCCGGTCCCACCCGAGCGTTCGCATCTCGTCGATTGCCGATTTCTGAATCGCGTAGACCGCGTTCACTTCGGCGTCCGAGTGCCCGCCCTCGGCGCCAACGAGGCGGATTGAGCGGTCGGCCGGGTCCTGCGCACGCATGTACTCCGCAAACCGATCTTCGCCAAGGTACGCGGCGATCCGCGCATCGGCGTCCTCGTTGCGTCGCCACCCTGAACCCGAAGTCACCCCCGGTGACTCGTCGAGGATCCGGTAGATCTCGCGGAACTCCTGCTCGGTGTAATCGAACAGGTCCGCGCTCCGCCGCATCCGTCGTGACAGCAGGGATTCTCGCAGTTCGTATTCCTCGTATTCCGCAGCGGAAAGGAGAGCCTGGATCGCCTGGTCCATCATTTCCCGGGATTCACGCACCGCCTCCCGCCCTTCTCTCAGCATCCCTCCGGCAAAGCGCATGCTGCGGTCCGCCTGCTCACGCACGCGGATCTCGTGAATCGCCACCTGTTTGTCACTCGAGAGGAACGGCAGGCTGTCGTTCAGGGGCCTGAACAGATCGACAAACCGGGGATCGTTCCGAATTGCTTCACCGAAGGCATCGACCAACTGGTCGCGAATCAGCCCCTGGCGCTCGAGGCGGGCGAGGGTCGCCGCGCCGCGCCCCTCGTCGCGCTGCCAGAAGGCATCGTTGCCGGGTGCGCGCTCCGCGGCGTTGTCGAGCAGCGCTTTGGCGTAGATGAGTTGACGCATCAGCGGCTCAGCCACGCCGGCCTCCCCCAGCGCCTCGATCAGTTGGGCATCTGATGCAGTGTCGGGAATCTCCTGCCGCGGCGTCACGGAGACCGCCGCCACGGCCTGGACGCAGACTCCGGATGCCGCGTCGGTCTGGTCTGCACAGCAACGTCGGGCGCCGGCAATCTCACGAGATAGACGATGAGTCCGACGTTTGCGGCGAGCAGGGCGACGATTGCGAGATTCTTGAGCATTCCGCCGAGTCTGGTGGCTCGCTCCGGGACTCGTCGAGTCGCCAGACCCGCCGTCAGCGACACGTCTTCGGGGCGAACGTGCCCGGTCCCGCACGGCCGGCATGGGCAGCCGTGAGCAATGACGCAGACATTCGGGGAGCGAAACGATGAGTCCTGACGTACCGCATCAGCGTCGAATGTTGACGTACGGCGCTGGCGTCGTTTCCCGTCGCCAACCCGCGAGCGGTATATTGGACGCGAAGTCATCCGGAGGTTCCCATGCAGTTCAGCACCCGAAGCGGTAACCCTGTCCGCGCGCGCACGCACTGCCTCGTTCTCACCGTTCTCGGGGACTACCTCGGAGCCACGGCCCGCGAGGTCGACAAGGCTAGCAAGCGGGCGCTGTCCCGCGTACTGAAGCGCGGCGACATCGAGGGAAAGGCGGGGCAGACGCTGATTCTGCATGACGTCCCCGGGGTTGCCGCCCAGCGCGTCATGCTCCTCGGGCTCGGTGACCCGAAGAAGCTGGATGCGGCAAAACTCGGCACCGCACTGCGTGCACTGGCCTCCGCTTTGGGCCGCACCAGGGCAAAATCGGCCCTTGTCTGTCTCGACGGCGTTGCGCCCCCCGGTGAAGACGCAGAGTGGTCTCACACAATGCTGGCGGAAGCGCTTGAGTCGAGCACCTACCGTTACGACGACATGCGCGGGACTCCGCCCGCGAACGGTCCGACGCTCGAGACGGTGGAAGTTCTGGCAGCAGACCGCGATGCCGCGCAGACCGCTTCCGATGCGCTGACCGCGGGCTCGGCCCTCGCCGCGGGGCTCAACCTCGCCAAGGACCTCGGCAACACGCCCGCCAACATCTGTACGCCCACATATCTTGCGACCGCCGCGCGCGATCTCGCCAGGACGTACCAGCGGCTCAAGACGACGGTCGTCGAAGAGAAAGAGATGCGCGAACTCGGCATGGGCGCGCTGCTCTCCGTCGGGGCGGGAAGCAACGAGCCGAGCAAACTCGTCGTCATGGAGTACAAGGGCGGTCCCAAGGGCGACGCACCCCACGCGATCGTCGGCAAGGGCATTACCTTCGACACGGGCGGCATCAGCCTCAAGGGCCCGGCGACGATGTACGAAATGATCTATGACATGTGCGGGGCCGCCAGCGTGATCGGCACCATGAAGACGGTTGCCGAACTGGAGCTACCCATCAACGTCCTGGGTGTCGTCGCAAGCGCGGAGAACATGCCGTCGGCCAGCGCCACCCGCCCGGGTGACGTGGTGAAGACGATGTCCGGCCAGACGGTCGAAATCCTGAACACCGATGCCGAGGGACGACTCGTGCTCTGCGACGCCCTGACCTATATCGCGAAGTACGAGCCGAAGACCGTCGTCGACATTGCGACGCTGACGGGCGCGATCGTCACCGCCCTGGGTGCGCACGCAACCGGGCTGTTCGCGAATGACGACGGACTGGCGGACGACCTGCTCGATGCCGGCACCCGCAGTCTCGATCGTGCCTGGCGTCTGCCGATCTGGGAGGACTACCAGAGCAGCCTCCGGAGCCCGAGCGCCGACATGGCGAACGTCGGCGGACCCGGCGCGGGCAGCATCACGGCCGCGTGTTTCCTCGCACGCTTCACGAAATCCTACCGGTGGGCACACCTCGACTGCGCAGGCACCGCCTATCGTTCCGGAACCGCCCGGGCTTCAACGGGTCGCCCGGTGCCGTTGCTCGTGCAGTACCTGCGGGATCGGGCAGCGGAGTCGGCCGAAGGCCAGCCGCGCACGCGGCGATGACCCGCATCGACTTCTACCAGATCGATACGGCGGAACCGACGTTCCTCTTCACCTGCCGGCTGATCGAAAAAGCCTGGCGACAGGGACACCGGATCTACATTCACGTCCGCTCGGAGTCCGATCAGACCGAGGTCGACAACCTCCTGTGGTCGTTCCGGCCCGATCGGTTCATTCCCCACGATCTGGCCGGTCAGACACCGGACGGACCGGTCCACGTCGGCTGGGGTGGAGATCCCGGCAGCCACAACGACGTGCTGATCAATCTGTCCGGGCAGGTTCCCGAGTTTTTTGCGCGATTCACGCGCGTCGCCGAGGTCGTCCCACTCGACGACGGACAGCGCGAACAGGCCCGTACAAACTATCGTTTTTATCGAGACCGCGGTTATCCGTTGAAGTATCATTCTATAGGCTCCAGCTGAAGGTACTGACGATGCCCCAGGGCAACGACCTCAAGGATGCAAAGGACATTGACCCACTCGGCATGACCCGCGATCTCTTCGGGCCGCGACAGGCCGTCGCGTCGGTTAGTACTCAGGAGCCGGAACACCCGGAGGCTGCCGAAGTCGGGGACGACGATCTCACCGCAGACAGTCTCCGGAAGAATGCCGGGGAGAACGTCGTGGCTGAGGTCGTCGTCGGTCCCACCTGGGATGACGAACCTGCTGACGTGACAACCTCGGCCGACGACCCGGATGACACACCGGACGAAGAGGGCCCCGAGGACGCTGCGCGCGTATCCTCGCTGAAGGAAGAAATCACACGCGAACTTCGCACGCTGCTGGACGATCTGGCAGAACCCGTCGCGGAGTCCGACCCAAAGGCAGACATATCCAGCCCCTGACCACCACGAGCCAGGGCCACCCGAAAGCTCCACTCCCGCCATGAAAAACTACTCACCTCAGGACATTGAGGGCCAGCGCTACGCCCAATGGGAATCTGCTGGCTACTTCGCTCCACAGGGCAACGGCACGCCGTTCTCGATCGCAATTCCGCCGCCAAACGTCACCGGGACGCTGCACATGGGGCATGCGTTTCAGCACAGTCTCGTGGACGCGTTGATCCGCTACCGCCGCATGCAGGGCCGCAACACCCTGTGGCAGATGGGAACCGACCACGCGGGCATTGCCACCCAGATGATCGTCACGGAACAACTGGCCGCACAGGGCATCAAACCCTCGGACATCGGCCGCGATGCCTTTATCGACAAGGCCTGGGAGTGGAAGGAAACATCGGGCGGGACGATCACCCGTCAGTTGCGCCGCCTGGGCGCCTCCCTGCACTGGGACACCGAGCGGTTCACGCTCGACGAAGGTCTCTCGCGTGCCGTGCTCGAGGTGTTCGTTCGCCTTCACGACGAAGGCCTGATCTACAAGGGCAAACGGCTCGTCAACTGGGATCCGGTACTGAAGACGTCCCTCTCCGATCTCGAGGTCGAGTCGGAAGACGAGAAGGGCCACCTCTGGCACTTCCATTACCCCCTCGTCGCGCCCATGGGCGACCTGACCCGGCTGACGGTCGCAACTACCCGGCCTGAGACGATGCTGGGTGACGTCGCCGTTGCCGTGAATCCGGATGACGCCCGCTACAAGGACCTTGTCGGGGCCGAGGTTGAACTGCCGCTCACGGGGCGCCGGATTCCCGTCATTGCGGATCACTATGTCGATCAGGAGTTCGGCACCGGCTGCGTCAAGATCACACCGGCGCACGACTTCAACGACTATGACATCGGCCGGCGGCACGACCTGCCGATGATCAACGTGCTGAACGACGACGCGACGATGAACGACGACGTTCCGGAGCCCTACCGGGGCCTCGACCGGTTCGATGCCCGCACGCGCGTCGTCCAGGACCTGGACGCGCTCGGTCTGCTGGACAAGGTCGAGGACCACACGCATCCGCTACCAAGGGGTGAGAAGTCGGGGGTTGTGGTCGAGCCGTACCTCTCCGATCAGTGGTTCGTGAAGATCCAGCCGCTCGCGGAGCCGGCAATCAAGGCGGTCGAAGACGGCGATATCGAGTTCATCCCCAAGAACTACGAAAACACCTACTTCGCGTGGATGCGCGAAATGCAGGACTGGACGATCAGCCGCCAGCAGTGGTGGGGGCATCGCATCCCGGCCTGGTACGACGACGCGGGCAACGTCTACGTCGCGCGAAGCGAAGCCAAGGCGCGCGCCAAGCACGATCTCGCCGACGACCTGACGCTGGTGCAGGAGGATGACGTCCTCGACACCTGGTTCTCATCTGCCCTCTGGACGTTCTCGACGCTCGGCTGGCCGGACGACACACCCGAACTCCGGACCTATCACTCCACCGACGTCATGGTGACCGGTCACGACATCATCACCTTCTGGGTGTCGCGCATGATCATGATGACGCTCAAGTTCATGGGCGAGGTACCGTTCAGGAAGGTCTACGTCACGGGCATGGTGACCGACGCCGACGGCAACAAGATGTCCAAGAGCCGCGGCAACGGTCTCGACCCGCTCGACATCATCGACGGCATCGACGCCGACGGCCTCGTCGAGAAGCGCACCGGCAACCTCATGCAGCCACGCATGGCGGCGCGAATCGAGAAGAACACGCGCAAGGAGTTCCCGGACGGAATCGAAGGCTTCGGTACCGACGCGCTGCGCTTCACCTTCTATGCGCTGGCAAACCGCTCGCGCACCCTGCGTTTCGACATGAATCGCATCCAGGGGTATCGGAACTTCTGCAACAAACTCTGGAACGCAACCCGCTACGTGCTGACGAACACCGAAGGCGAGGACTGCGGTACAGAGCGCGGGGAGATGGAGTTTTCCATTGCCGACCGCTGGATTCGCGCGGAACTGGACAATGCCGTCCAGGCGATCACGCTCGCGATGGAGACGTTCCGGTTCGACCTCGCCAGCAAGGCGCTGTACGAGTTCGTCTGGGATGAGTACTGCGACTGGTACGTCGAAGCGGCCAAGACTGTTCTCACAAACGACACGGCATCCGACGCAGCGAAGCGGGGGACCCGCAACACGCTTGTCACCGTCCTCGAGGAAACGCTGCGTCTCGCCCATCCGTACCTGCCGTTCATGACGGAGGAGCTTTGGTTGCAGGTCGCACCGCTCGCCGGTCTGGGCGGCGAGACCATCATGCTCCAGACCTTCCCGACGTCCGACGAGAGCCGGCAAGACGACGAGGCGGTGGCGGCGATGGCGTGGACGAAAGAGGTGGTCACGGCGACCCGGAACATCCGCGGTCAGATGGACATCTCCTTTGCGAAACAGATCCCCGTGCTGTTCAACGGCGGCACGGAGACCGACCGTCAGCGACTCGAGGAAAGCCGCGGCCTGCTGGAATTCCTGGTCAAACCGGAATCACTCACGTGGCTCGAACCCGGCTCCGACGTACCCGTATCGGCGACCCATGTCGTGGGTCAGATGCAGGTCTGCGTCCCGCTCGAGGGGCTGATCGACAAAGACCAGGAACTGGCACGACTCGACAAGGAGATTGGGCGCCTCGAGAAAGAAAAGGCCCGGGTTTCCGGCAAAGTCTCCAACCCCAACTTTGTCGAGAAAGCTCCGGCCGAGGTGGTCGGGAAGGAGCGCGCCAGACTAACCGACATCAACGGCAAACTCGAACAGCTCGGCGCCGAGCGCAAGCGCGTCGCCGCCATGTGAGCAAGGCCCGACACTCCCGGAACCGGGCGCAGCGGGCGGCTACTCACGAATACCCCCATTCACCAAACGAATGAGCGACGACTTGCAACAATGATGCAAAGTTTGCGTTAATGTTTGGTCAGAGCACNGTTGCAGTTCTCCGCTGGCCACGGCGGAGCATGCGNCTAGCTCGAACAGGAACACCAAGAAAAACAAAAAAACAAAAAGAAAAGGGGGCTGGCCATGGCAGACCGTCAGTCAGGCACCGTAAAGTGGTTCAACGACGCCAAGGGCTTCGGCTTCATCGAGCGTGAAGGTGGCGAGGATGTCTTTGTCCACTTCCGTTCGATCCGCGGCGAGGGTTACCGCACGCTCAAGCAGGGCGCCCAGGTCGAGTTCAACATCACGCAGACGGACAAGGGCTACCAGGCCGAAGACGTCTCCGAGGTCTGATCAACGCAGGTCGAACCGTCAGGCCGTCAGCGTCGAGTCAACTTCCAGGACCACCTTGCCGAAGGTAGCGTCGGATTCGACCAGCGCGTAGGCGTCTTCAACTTCTGCGATCGGATAGACCTTCTCGATCACGGGCTTGATTGTCCCGGAGGCGATTGCCGGCCACACCCGGTCGCGGAGTTGGCCCATCACAGCGCCTTTCTCGGCATTGGGACGCGCCCGCAGGGTGGAGCCGATCACCCGCAGTCGTTTGGTCATCAGCAACGCGAGATTCGCTTCAGTCCGTGCCCCGCTCATGAGCCCGATAAGCACCAGCCGGCCACCAAGTCCCAGCAGCTTCAAGTTCTCATCGAAGTAACCGCCGCTGACCGGATCGAGGATCACATCGACGCCTGTATCGCCGGCGAACTCGCGCGCCGCGTCCCACATGCCTTCGCCGTGGCGATTCGCTCCTGCATCCGCGCCCAGTTCGAGGCAGCGCTCGATCTTGTCATCCGCACCTGCCGTCACGAAACACGGGCTGCCAAACGCTTTGCATAGCTGAATACCCGCTGTGCCGACGCCGCTCGCGCCGGCATACAGGACAACCCGCTCGCCCTCGGCAAGGCCAGCTTCCATGAATAGGTTGAGCCACGCTGTCGCGTAAACCTCGGGCAGCGAGGCTGCCTCCGTGAAGCTGAGGCCCTGTGGGACAGGCAGCACGCTCGTTGCCGGCGCAACCGCGTACTCCGCGTAGCCGCCGCCTGCGAGCAGCGCGCACACGGGCATGCCCGATGCAAGCCCCCTGACGCCTTCACCAATCGCCTCGACAATGCCGGCGCATTCGAGGCCGATGATCGAACTTGCACCCGGAGGCGGCGGGTACATCCCCCGTCGCTGCATCAGATCGGCACGATTGATCGCAGTGGCTGCCACGCGAATCAGCACTTCGCCTGCGCCGGGCGAGGGGGTCTCCGCTTCACCCCAACTCATCGACCCACTGTCGTCTACCAAAACCGCTCGCATGCCATCCTCCACGGTCAGGCCCTTTGAACCCGGGTCAGACCCGTTTGCCCCAGGTCAGACCAGCCTGACCTTGATCCCTTCGTTGTACAGATACTCTTTGAGCTCGCCAACGGTATATTCGCCGTAGTGCACCATGGACGCCACCAGCGCGGCGTCAGCCTTGCCTTCGGTCAACACTTCCGCGAGATGCTCCGGTTTGCCTGCCCCCCCGGAGGCAATCACCGGAATCGATACGGCTTCGGCAATCATCCGCGTGAGTTCGATCTCGTACCCTTCCTTGGTGCCGTCCGCATCGATGGAGTTGACTACGAGTTCGCCGGCGCCCAATTCTTCTCCGCGCAAAGCCCAGGTCAGGGCGTCGATTCCAACCGGAGTACGCCCCCCGTTGATGACGATCTCGTAGCCGCTCGGCAGGTCCCTGCACGCTTCGGCACGTTTGACGTCCATCGACAGGACCGTGCTCTGCGCACCAATTGCGTGCGAGCACTCGGCAATCAGTTCCGGCCGCTGCACGGCAGCCGAGTTCACGTTGATCTTCTCCGCCCCCGCAAATCGGAGGTTGGTGGCATCTTCGATCGTTCGGACGCCGCCGCCCACCGAGAACGGAATGAAGACCTGCTCCGCCACACGTTCCACCACATCGAGCATGATGTCACGCTTGTCGCTCGACGCGGTGATGTCGTAGAAGACCAGTTCGTCGAGCCCCTCGGCGTAGTACTGCGCGGCCTTCTCGACCGGATCGCCAATGTCCTTCGTGTCGACGAACTTGACGCTCTTGGCAAGGTTGCCGTCCCGGACGTCGAGACAGGCGATGACGCGTTTACTCAACATATGAAGCCTCTGCCCGCGCGCAGCCGCCGGATAGTTCTCAACACGTCCCGTCCCAGTTGGCAAACTCCGCCAACACGGTCAGACCAATCTCCCCGCTCTTCTCGAGATGAAACTGCGACGCAAACAGATTGTCGCGCCCGACGGCGCTACAGAACTCGATCCCGTACTCGGTCGTACACACTACATTCGCCGCCGATGCAGGCACCGCGTAGTACGAGTGCACGAAGTAGAACTGATCCCCCGACTTGACGTGCTGGAGCAGCGGGTGCGCGCGTTTGATCTCGATCTCGTTCCAGCCGATGTGCGGCACTTTGAGGTTGCGGTCGCTGAACTCGAACCGCTGGCACGCGCCCTCCACCAGGCCGAGACAGTCGCGATCGTCTTCCTCGGTGTGCTCGAGGACAATCTGCGAGCCGAGGCAAATGCCCAGAACCGGCCGGCCAGCCTCGAACACGTCCCGGAGCGCGTCACCCAGGCCGGTTCTCGCGAGCGTGTCGACGGCGCTGGTTGCGGCGCCGACGCCCGGGAAGATCACGCGGTCGGCAGAACGGACAACTGCCGGGTCCGCGGTGATCTCGGCCTCGATACCAACATGAGTACAGGCGCGCTGCACGCTTCTGAGATTGCCTGCGTCGTAGTCAACGATCGCCAGCATCGTGTCCACCTTGCGGGAGTTGCCGCAAAAATGGCGCGCATTATAGGCGCGGCCCCGACCAAGGGCCACAGTTTCCGCGCCCCGGCCCCTTCGTTGGCGCGCGCCCGGGGTATTGCTCCGACCGTCAGTGTGTATCGCCTGCCCGTCGCCAGCCATATGCCGGGCCGGCGGGATCGACGCTGAGGCGGCACGCTTCGGGCGACCGGGAGCGGCCGGCCGGTAGTGAGTGCCGGGCTACTGGTCCCGCGCCCCACGCAGGCGCCAGTAGCCCTCGGGCCGCACGAAGTACAGACCGTCGTGCTCCGGCTCACCACGGAACACCCGCCGCAGCTCGGCAATCATGGCCGGGCTGTTCGAGATGTAGGAGTGACCGTCAGTGGCCCCGCTGACGTCGACCGTCTGCATGGGCGGCTGGATCATCGGAATCGGCGTTGTCTCACCCGCACGCTGGTAGTTCTCTACGTCACGGCCCTGAAGTACGCGGGACCGGACCAGCGCAGCGTCGTTGGACGAGGCATAGAGCGTGACGCCTTCGGTGATGCCGTCAAGGCTGTCGATCTTCTGAGCCAGGAGTTTTCGGCGGATGTCGGGAGCAGCGAAGATGAGCCTGCCAAAGCGATTCGATCGGGCGGCATCCATGTGCTCGACCGCCTCGGCAAGCGCCCGGCTACCCATGCCGTGCGCGATGAGGTGAATCCGGGACGCGCCCGAGTACTCATGTAACTCACCGAGAAATCGCCTCAGGTTGGCCGCGGACGTCTTGACGTTTTCTGCTTCGGTCAGGTAGTCCAGCGAGCCCTGTGACGGCCAACTGAAGAAGACCGGCGCGCCGGCATACTCCATGTCGTGCGCAATCTGCGCGGTCCGGAATGCTGCATCCTCGAACGTATTGTGAAACCCGTGGACAAACACAAACGCTGACCCGTCCGGATCCGCCGCTACAGCTTCGCGCAGACCGGCGTAGAAGCCGCTGCGGGAACCAGGATCAATTGCTTTCAATTGAAAGTGACGCATCGGATCGACGTAAAACTCGAAACGCACCAGGTTCGGTCGGGGCACTTCCCCGGGAGCACGATTGGACGGGATCGAGACCTGCACCTGGCCGCGCTCGTACGGTGTGCCGTCGGGATCCACATCGCGATGCGTCGTGCCGTATTGGACGGCAAGCATGTGGTCACGCTGGTCGGCTTGCACGACGTTCTGCAACGCAAGTCCCGTGGTCGCCAAGACGGCGAGACCACCCACCGACACCACCAGCAGGCGCGTTGCGGGCTGGTACGCGTCCTTGATGAATCGCCTGGCAAGGGGCAGGCATCCCAATGTGCCCATGAGCAGGGCCCCGGGAAGCGCGAACGGCCAGGCAAGATCGAGAGGCCTGCGCTCGACGCGAGCGCGGTCCGTGGCGTAATACACCGTCCTGACCACCGGCTCGGCCTGATCGTCGATGGCCGGACGTTCGAGGGTCGCACGGGTCGGTTCGGGACTGTGACTTGCTCCAACTTCACCAGGCTCGGGCTCGGACTCGATCGATGGCGCGGCCAGCATCGCGAGCTCGTCCCGATCGCGGGCAATGTCGAGCAGGGCACGTGACACGCCAGCATTTCCAGGCTGATCGACGCCCGCGGCCACCGGGAGCTCTGGCGCAGCCTTCATCGCCTCGGCCGCCTCGGACCGAGCAAGCTCGGCTTGCATCGCCCGCATCGCGCGCTCTGCCTCCGCGGCCTTCAGTCTCGCGGTCTCGTCCATGAGCCGGTCGCGCTCTGAACCGAGATCTTCGAGCTGGTAGCGGAGTTCCCTGACCTCACGCTCCGCGTCAGCCCGCTCTACCTGTTGTTGGGCAACCTGCGCCTCGAGTTCCGCTAGATGTGATCTGTCAGTAGGTTGTTCATCCGGGCCTCAAGCCGGAAGCTAATGAGTGTTCAAAGTCCATTGGCTACGGAGAG